>CAIWCR010000001.1 GCA_903911245.1 uncultured Parcubacteria group bacterium
TAGAATATGACAAACCATTTCCACCATTGCCACCCGTTCCATTACTTGATCCCCCATTACTACCAGAAGCACCAGCACCACCACCGCCGCCAGCGCCAGAACCACTAGGCTGAGAACTTCCACCAGAATTACCTTGTCCACACAAAATCAAACGTCAAAAATACTACAAAAGAGGAACTAATAAAGTCCGTGTTCGTTGAAACATTTAGTATATTTCTTATCAAATTTCATAATATGAGAAAAAAGATGATTTTCCAAAAGTTCTATCAATTCATAAAGAAGAGCGCCGCTCGCATTCGTATGATATCGTTCCTTTAATTCACCGAGTTCCACGAGAACATCTGAGTGCGCTTTTTTATGTTCATTAGTCCCTTCATATTTAAAAAGGTCAAAATACTTTTCCTCAGTTCCAAAATGATTCATAAAATAAACTTTAATACGATCAAAAAGACCGTCGACTTCCGTCGGCGAAACAACAACCTTCTCTGCTCGATCATAAATTTCATTCATAGAGGAAATCATCTCCTTGTGTTGATCGTCAAGAAGCTTTACGTTCACGGCATATTCCGAAGTCCAATTGATTAAAGGCATGTCATAATTATAAAAACAATTTAGTTTTTATACAAATCGAAACATGTACATTCAAACCACTTTTACCACTAAATAATCTCAAAAAAATAGGGAGATCCAATAAGGATCCCCCATAAACAACGCTCGTGCTAGTCTTCCAATCCGTCGTCTCTTTTCTTATCATAGATTTCCCTGTCTATGATGTATGAGATTCCGGAATAGTAGGCGTTCGCAACTTCCAAGATAATCTTCCTGGTGACATTGCCTGAAAAATAGATGACCGAATCTGGTGCGCCACCCTCGAGCCACGGCAACATCCAACCATAGAAAAGAAACACCTTGCCGCCTAGGACGCGAACGGCGAATCCCCGATACCATAGATATCCTTCAACCAAGGGATTCAGCTGTTCATTGAAAGTTCTGCAATCGGAACTACTTTCCTCTATTGCATAATCTTTCAAAGCAAATCTTTCGGCGTGGACGCATTGCTGGGTTCTATTATAAAACTCGATTTCTTTGATTCGGGTTTTTTCCAGCAATTTCTGAACCTCTTCATCGGTGCATTTTATTGCACCGGCAGGCAAACCAGAATTTCCCTCTTTGATTTTTCGCTTCCTCGCCTTCTCAAAATTCGAATCTATAACTTGTTGAAGCACCGATATCACCTCCATTTTATTAATGTGGGAGTACTAAAAAACTTATACCATTTTCTTAAGAAAAAGCAAGTTTTTCTAAAAAACCGTAAATGTAAACTAATTTGAATTACTCGTGTTACCAAAACTTGTCGGAGGTGTTGTCTGTCCTTCATTCTGTGGCGTAGAGCCTATTCCAAACATAAAATCATTGCTTGGTATCGTCGGCATGGCAACAGGAGTTGAAAAAAGATATGCACCCTGCGGAACAACAGCAAGATTTCTCAATTTTATAAGTGCCGCTCTTTGAGTATCGGTAAGTGTTTTATTAACCTCTGCAAATCTCATCGCATAAAGCGCCGAAAGTCGTCCATCAAGTTGTCCATAACGCTCAATCGAAGAATAAACTAAATCTTTATTAACTGTTCCGCCGTTCATTGCCTTGCGCAATTCAGTTGAAGCCGTAGTTCGAATCTGTGCTATCTCCGCAAGCGCAGAACGCTGCTCATCAATAATTCCTGTAATCAGCGCTTTTTGATTCGAATTCAAGACATCAAGAAATCCCTTGCCACTATCTCCGGTTTCAGCGGTACTGATAAAGTAATCGTTATTGCCCATCGCTGGATAATCCTTCATATAAAAACCACCGAAATACGTTCCGTGGCGTTCAGGGCAAAAATAAACATCGGCATCAAGCCCTCCCTTATACCAAGAAAATAGTTCGCTGGCATACGTCATAAGCGCCGTATATTCACCATTGTTCAAGCTTTTCTTTATTGTGTCATTTTCAGTAATATCCGGCCATGACGAATAATTGTCGAATTGCATCTTGGCAAAATACGCTTTCTGATCATCGGTTAAGGAATTTATTACCGCTCCGACTACTAAGGCACGATTATAACTCAAATCTGCATCCGTCTTATATAAATCACCCGTATATTGAGAGACGGTCGTAGTACTAAGACCAGTTGATCCAGTGGGAATGCTTCCTTCTAAGTTACGTCGGAAAGCATTAGTAATCAAAAATCGATTATAGGCAAAATTCGTATATAACGGAGCTTGAACTTTTGCCAATGACACTAATTTTGCTTTTTGATCATCGTTTAAAATATATAAAACATTATTTGCTACTCTTGTTAAAAACGTAGTGTTATGTCCGTATCCAGCCGTATCGACATCTCTCATGTATTGAAATCCAAAAAAATCAGCTACTTTTCCTGGCGGGAAGAAAGTATCAGCACCAGCGCTTCCGGTAATAAACGCAAGACCACTGAATGAAATAGTGGAAAGCTGCGCATTATCGCTCATTGCTTGCGCAAGATTATACTGATTGGCCGTCGTTGTGGCATTATTGTTATTTTGAGCAGATGAAACTGCTGGCATATTTAATGGCGCGGGATGAGAACCATTTTTCTGCAATGCTTGTCCCACAATTTGTATTGCTTGTGTTGCAACCGCCACCGCTTGCTCACGCATCGCATCAGTTACTGTCGCACTATTAGCTTGCACTGAAATAAGCAAAGCTAATGCCATCTGCAAAACCGTTGTCGCAAATGAAGCCATGTTTTTAATTTTTATTTTTATAATCGAAAGAGTCGACTTCAAAATGATATCTTGATTATTATTTTGATACCAGTGGAAATCTTTTCCTCTCCCATCTTTTCAAAACAAAAACCTCGCGACAAGACAGCGGGGAAACCTGCTAGATTCTAATTACCAACCACAAACTAATACGTCCTCAAGTCAACCAATAAACCATTTCGATCAAGGAGTAATACCACATCATGAACAGAATCAATGATATTATTACCTGTCCATACGCGCCATTCATTCGATAAGAAATCGGAATCATTTCCGTACTTTTTATAACATCCGCCATAATTCAAGTTATTGAGATACGCCCGGCACGCGTAATCATTTTGCGGAATCGAAATGCTGTTCATGTCCGGAAACGCACACGAACCAAGCGAATAAATATATTGCTGACAAGCGCCGGTAAAAGTAGAAATGTCCGATTGATTGACGTACGGACAGTTCGTCGGCAACGCCGGAGTAAATTTATTAACATTGCCAACGTATCCAATACATTTATTAAGTCGAATATTAAAAGGAGCGGTGTTGGAATACATATTCAATGTTTGACCGTTTTTAAGAAGAATGTCGCCCGGTGCCGTAAGGCCGGATGGATCATAAAGATTAACCGCTTGCGGGATATATTCTCCGCTCTTATTTGATTTTATTTCCCAACCAGTCACATCAATCGAGGTCGTTGCATTGGAAGAATTATAAAGCGAAATAATACCATATGAATAAACGCTTCCGGCGGACAAGCCCCCAAGCCGAATCTTATGAAAAAATGGGGATAGCTGCGCCTCGGTATATCCCGCTGGAATATCAATCGGATTGATTGATGTTACAACCCCCGATCCATTCTGCGTACTACTTCCTGATGCAGAAAAAAATGATCCACCCGGCATAAACGGATTTTGCGATGATGTGCCACTCGAAAAATTCGGAGAAAACGAAGAAACAGAACCTATTAATTTTCCGATAATTCCCGAATTAAAAGCGTATAAAATAACACCAAGAACGACAACGATAAAAATTATTTTTCCGATTTTTTCTTCCATGTTAAATGACGATATTTATTATTTTTTTAGGAACATAGATCGTCTTTTTGGGTTTTTGTCCGGCAAGTACCGATTTTATCTTTTCGCTTTCAAACGCGATTTTAAGCGCCGATAATTCATCGATCGAAGCATCAACCGTAATAGTTTCCCTTGTCTTGCCATTTATTTGCACAGCAAGAACAACAGAATCCTCCTTAATAAGAGATTCATTGCATAACGGCCATACAGAACAATGAATTGATGATTCTTTTTTCAAAACTTCGTGCCATATTTCTTCCGTAATATGCGGCGCAAATGGTGTGCAAAGCTTCAGAAACATTTCAAGCTGTTCCCGTGAACATCCATCGTCCTCAAGTCCGCGAAGAAGAATCATAAGGGCGCTTATGGCGGTATTATAATGAAGGTTTTCAATATCGTCAGTTACTTTTTTTATTGTTTTATGAAGAAGCGTCGTAACGCTCTGCTTTTTTTCTCCTTCTTTTTCTTTCAAATTTTCCGCTAGGCGCCATAGGCGATTCAAAAAGCGATCGATTCCAAGAATGCCGCTATCGCGAAAATCCCCTCCCTGTTCAAACGGCGCAAGGAACATGAGATACATTCTTAAGGTATCGGCTCCGAAATTCTTGATATATTCATCAGGATTGATGATATTTCCTTTTGATTTCGACATTTTCGCGCCGTCTTTAATAACAAGTCCGTGAGCACGGAATTTTTTGAATGGCTCCTCAAAATCAATAAACTTCCAATCATGAAGCGCCATCGTAACGAATCGAACATAAAGAAGATGGAGAACGGAATGTTCCGCGCCGCCGATATACATATCAACCGGAAGCCATTTTTTTTCTTTCGCTTTATCAATAGGAGTGCTCTCGTCGTTCGGATTCAAATAACGCAAATAATACCATGCCGAATCAAGGAATGTGTCTGACACGTCTGTTTCCCGACGCGCAACGCCATGACACAAAGGACATTTTATCTCATAAAAGTCTTTGACCGAAGCAAGCGGCGATTGTCCCGATCCTGTTGGACGAAAATCTTTTACATAAGGAAGCTTTACGGGAAGATCTTCTTCGGGCACCGCATACCAGCCAGGCATGTCAGTATGTTCTCCCTTTTTTTCCGTCGCGCATGCCTCGCAAAAAATCATCGGAATCGGCGGGCCCCAGTATCGCTGGCGCGAAATCAGCCAATCGCGAAGACGGAATTGCGTTTTTTTCTCGCCATGAGCGAATTCGATAATTTCCTTTTTTGCCGCCTCGGAATCAAGACCATCAAACTTTCCAGAATTGATCAAAAATCCTTCTCCTGTATAAACTCGGTCACCATTTTCAAGCCATTCCAAAACAAAAGGTAATTCAGAAACGGGAATTAATGATTTAAGATCGCTTCTCGGAATCCATTCAATATCATGCAATTCTTTTTCTTCCACTGATAATTCCTTTTTTTCTTCATCATCAAGTTCGAAAAGAAACGTCGTTGATAAGACTAATCGGTTCACATTTTTATGTGCCGCAAAAAATTCAGCAAAAATCTTCATCGGCATTTCTTTTACAAGATGAAAATTCTGATATCCTGTTTCTTCGCGAATTTCACGTTCTGCAGCAGCAACAGCCGTTTCCCCTTTTTCAATACCGCCCGTAACTGGCGTAAGCCATGGAAACTTCTTTGAACGCAAAGCAATAAATTCGTCTTTGGTAGGATGCTTTACAAAGCAATGAATAATTTCGCGAGTCGTATTTTCTTTTCCTTCTTGCGGAGGATTTTCTTCATCTCGCACCTTCGGAGCAATTACTTGTCGAATCAACAAATCAAATTTTTTCGCAAATTCAAAATCACGCTCGTCATGTGCCGGTACTGCCATAATGGCGCCAGTACCATATGAACCCAAAACATAATCCGCAACCCAAATCGGAATTTCTTCGCCGTTTACCGGATTGATTGCTTTCACGCCCTTCAGCTCAACTCCTGTTTTATCTTTTCCCTCTATTAATCGCTCCTCAATCGGCTTTGCTATCGATTTTGCCACATAATCCGCAACTTCTTTTTGATTTTTAATATTAACTTCCAATTCTCGTATCAATTCATGCTCCGGTGCCAAAACCAAATACGTCGCTCCAAACAAAGTGTCAGGACGCGTTGTAAAAACTTTTATTTCGAATTCTGAATCCACTATCTTAAACGTTATTTCCGCTCCCTCTGATTTCCCTATCCAATTTTTCTGTGCAATTTTAACCTTTTCCGACCAATCAAGTTTTTCAATATTTTTCAAAAGCTTATCGGCGTAATGCGTAATCTTCAAAAACCATTGTTCGAGGTCTCGTTTTTCAACAACAGAATTACATCGTTCGCATTTTCCGTTTTCTACCTGTTCATCAGCAAGAACCGTTTTGCATGACGGACACCAATTCACCGCCTGCTTTTTCCGATACGCCAAACCATGTTTCCACATCTGAACGAAAATCCACTGTGTCCAGCGATAATATTCCGGATCATACGTTTCCAATCGCTCATCCCAAGCAAATCCATTTCCAATCGACGCAAGCTGATCATAAAACCGCTTTTCAGAAGTCTTTGCTTGATCAGCAGGATGCGTCCCGACTTTCAATGCATAATTTTCTGAATGAATACCAAAACCATCCAATCCTATCGGCTCAAATACATCATGTCCCTGCATCCTCTTGAATCTTCCATAAATATCGCTTCCCGTAAAAGCATACATGTTTCCTACGTGCAATCCCTCGGCTGACGGATACGGAAACATCATTAAATTATAAAAAGGAGCTTTTGCGCCGCTAAAATCAGGCTCATAAACCCTTTCTTTGAGCCATTGTTTCTGCCATTTTGATTCTACCCTTTTATGGTCATATTTCATGGTCTTGATCTATTTTAAAATTTGGTAAATAAGCAATTGCCTCGCCGAAGACTTGGCAAAGGTGGGCCACTTAGCCTCTGTCTTGCAATGATCGTATTTCATAATGCTTATCCCTATTGTAGCGAACGAAGCACAATCTGTCATCTTTCGGGGAATAATAAAAACCCGGACCATAAGTCCGGGTAGAGAAAGGATAAAAAATTATTTGATAAGTATGGCGAAAGACTCTGAGCCGCTTAAACGACATCCTAAATAACAGTAATTTTTCCGCCATTTTTTCCCGGCAAAATGCAGATATGAAACATACCGGCTACACTGTTGATTGGAAAAAATAGTCCCAAGAAAATATACATTTCCTTCTTTCCAGCTCCCGGGAATCAAGTCCTGCTCCTCCAATAAATAATCAAGGATGATATCATTGAGCGGTAATGCGTTTAAGAAGCGTTCCAATATTTCCTGCGCATTAATAATACTTATTGCTTCTTTGGGCATTGGAAAACGAAGCACTTCTCGGTTGTTTATATATAGTCTATCATCGCGATTCTCAATTTCCACCTTACCAATCCCAAGATGACGGGCTCCCTCACCTTTCAGGTTCCATCCAATGGGAATATGTGGCAATACATTGGTATCGAGCCTACCTTTTTCCTGAATTATCACAATCAATCTTCTCCTTCTTTTTCTTTGCAATTATTATGGAAAGCAATAATTTCACCGGTCACTGGATTGTGAATTGAGCAAATTTCCAAAAAAAACTTTTTAATTTTTTTTGTTTTTGTTTTAGAAGAAAAGGTGACACCGAGGATGTTTCCACTTTTCATTTCAACTTCTATATATTTCGCTTTTCTTACCAAAATAAATCCCCTCTTTTTTAATTTTTTTGAACTAAATGAATAATGCCAAATATACAACTATTTGTCAATAAAAATCATCCAAAAAATAAAAGGCACTGGATTTCTCCAGCGCCAGATGCTTCCTAACTAAGAACTACGAATTGATGATCTCGTTCCACGAGCACAATGATAACAAAGACCATTTGGCTCAAGAAGACCATCGCTATCTCCACAGCGATGACATCCGTACGTTTCTTTCGAAACGAGAGATAGTTTCAAACAATCTTTGGGGCAGTCAATCGGACACGCAATACATCCGAAGGTGCAGTCTTTTTCCACCAATATTCCCCCCTACTAAGATGAGTGTGCAACTCCTTTAGTTTCATGAGAACACGAAAGGCATATTCCAGAACGTGTAAGCCCTGGCATTTCTTTGCCACATTTTTGACATCGGGAATGCTTTGAAGCGTGACCATTCCTTACGATATTATGCCTCGATGAACATTCCTCTATGAAACAAATGACGCAATTCCTGTTGCAGGGCGGAAAAACACTTTTCTCCATACTATCCCCTCCTATTTTAAAATAAATTTGCTGATAAAAAGATACTACAAAAAACGATTTACGTCAATGTTTCTACGAAAACGATTGTAATTAAATCCCCAAAACTCGCTTTGCATTTTTTGCAATATTGTCCGCCATTTCTTCCGTTGAAATATTTTTAAGCTGCGCGAGCTTCTTCACTACTTCAATCACATATGCTGGTTCGTTGCGCTTGCCACGATACGGCACCGGTGCAACATATGGCGCATCGGTTTCAGAAAGGATCCTATCAAGCGGGAGAAACCGAATCAGTTCATCATAATTCCCAATCGTTTTTCCTTTGGGTGGGGGGAACGTGATAACGCCAGCGAAAGTGAATGAAAATCCAAGTTCTAAAAGTTCTTTGGCTTCATCGATAGTTCCGGAGAAAAAATGCATTATGCCGGGATTATCGACGTTGCACGTTGATAACGATCTTTGTTCATGAAAAATGGAAATGAGATCAGGAATTGCTTCGCGACAATGAATCATAAGTGGCTTTCCAACTTCGGACGCAAGCTTCATGTGCGCAACAAAAACATCTTTTTGTTTTTGTATTTGCGTTTCGCGTGGCTCACATTCATTGAAATGAAAATAATCAAGACCACACTCGCCTATTGCCACGACTTTTGGATGCTGTGCCATTTTTTTATAATACTCGTAGTCAAATTCTTCTCCCTCGCTCACGAGTGTTTTCTTCATTTCTCCACCGCCAAGCTCATCAATATCATGATATGATCGTGTCGTATGTGTCGGATGTAAGCCAACCGTTGCATATACACCGTCATGTTTCCCTGCAAGTGCAATAGCATTTTCAGAAGTATCGCGCTGAGTTCCGATGTTCACAAATCGAACACCGTTTTTGAGTGCGCGATCAACAACGGCATCACGATCGCCGTCGTATGCCGCAAATTGTACGTGCGTATGCGCGTCAAGAAAAGAAAATGATTTCATAAAAAATAAAACGTTCGAATATTACTGCTATGACAGAAAGAAAATAATAAGTCCCAGCGCGCAAGAAATTGCCGAAATAATCCAAAATCTCATTGTAATTTGTGATTCCGGCCACCCAAGTGCTTCAAAATGATGGTGAATCGGTGCCGAGCGAAAAACCTTTTTCCCGCGCACTTTTTTCGAAATCACTTGAATAATTACCGATAATGATTCAATAACAAGAATAATGACAAAAAAAGGCAAAAGAAGCGCGGTGTTCGTAAGCATTGCAATAATACCGATAGTAATTCCCAGCGACATTGAGCCGGTGTCTCCCATAAAAAATTTTGCCGGATAAATATTATTCCATAAGAAAGCAAGAAGAGCACCAATCATGGCGCCGCCAAACGCAGCCAAATCATAACGGTGTAACACAAAAGCAACTGCTGTGAGAGCTACGAATGCAAAAAGTGAAACACCGCCAAGAAGACCATCCAATCCATCGGTTTCGTTCGCGGAAAAAGCGGAAGCAAAAATAATGAAAATAAAGATTGGAATATACCATGCGCCAATTACAAAGTTACCCAAAAAAGGAACATAAATAGTGTCCCATCCTAAACGGAAATAAAACCACCATGCACCAATAGCAGCAAGGATTATATAAATAATGGATTTATGACGAATTTTTAATCCGCCCCCCGACGCGCCGCCAATTTTTAAAACACCAATCCAATCATCTACAAGTCCGAGAATCGCCGCAATGAAAAGCGCGGTAAGCGGCAAATAGGTTTCTGCACGGTTTATGAAATTGAGATACGTCCAAGGCCCATCAAAAAACCTACTTATAATTCCAAAAATGATAGCGAGACCAAGAACGGTTCCCCAAATAATAACACCGCCCGCTGTTGGTGTTCCTATTTTCTTTTTGTGTAATTCATAAAAAACAGGCGTATCCTTTTCTTCTCGCAACTGCTTCCCAAAGTTATGCTTTTTTAAAAAACGATGCCAGAAAGGCGTCACACAAAGCGCCACGATGAATGATATGGAAAACAAAACAATAACGCGGGCCGCTTCTGTGAAAATCATAATTATTTAATCTTTTTTTAATATTTAAATATTATTGCGATTGACTCTTGTACCAATTATACAGCTTTTCTGTATTAGTAAAACGCTCCGCCTGATCAGTTCCAAGCACAATAATGAGAACTGGTCGGTTATGGTACTGAAATAAAGAAAGAAGATTGCCATCGGCAATCGTAGTATATCCCGTTTTTCCACCTATAAAATCAAGATCACCAGCAAAATCATTAATACTTTTTACAAACACTTTTTTTTCAGAACTAAGTTCGGTAACGTATATTTGCGCCGTTCTCGTAATTGGCAGAATTTTCGGATAGTCGGAGTAGATTTTTTTTGCAAGCAATAGAAGATCATCTGCCGTCGACTGATTCCCTGACGAAAGACCGGAAGGATCATCGTAATGCGTACGAATCATTCCCCAAGCTATTGCTCGCGCATTCATCGCGGATAAAAAACGATCCCGCCCGTATGAATCGGCAAACGCTTCCGCCGCAACATTACTTGATGGCAAAAGAAGAAATCGAAGAAGATCTGATGCGGTATAAACATCACCAACACGAAGCGTCTTCTCATTAGGATCTGCTGCAAATGCTTCTGACGTAATCATCACCGCCTGATCCATGCTGAAATTATCCATCACTACCGTTGCGGTCATAAGCTTGGTAATTGAAGCAAGGGGCCATCGCTTGTTATTGTTATTGCCAAAATAAATCGCACCAGTTTGAAGATCGGCAATAAGAGCGGCTTCATATTGAAGCTTTGAAATGGCACTCGCATCACTTTGTAAAGCAGAAACATTCCCCTGTAAAACGGTAGGTTGTTCAGCTGAAATATTATTCATCGAAAATACCTGCGTGTTCGAAACAGAATTATTCTCTGATAGAAATCCTTGCTGCGTACCAGAGCCTGAACTCATATCTGATGCAATGAATGCCAAAGAACTTGTCGGCCCTTTATTTTCCGCAACAGCAAAGTTCGAATCAGTCTTATACATAAACCGAGAAACTAAACCAATTCCTATAATGGCAAGAAAAAAAATGCTTTTTTTATAAAAATAGGGTTCTTCAAACATAGATCTTTATTGTGTTTGTGATTCTTTGGCGGCATCAAAAACTTTCAACAATTCCCGAAATTTTTCATAATCGGGAAGGTCATCCTTCTTTTGTATTCCCAAATGCTTCATAAGATCGAATGTCGCACGATAGAGAAAACTCGATGGATGATCCGGATCTGAAAATCGTTCAACGAGGCCTCGCATCGTCAAGCTCCGCAAAATCAGGCTCGAGTTCACACCGCGAAGATATTCTATTTTTGCACGTGAAATCGGCCCAAGATAAGAAATAATGGCAAGCGCCTCAACGCTCGCGGGCGTCAAATCTTCGGTAAGTTCTTCTTTTACAAACTCCTCAAGAATAGCATTGAACTCTGGCTTTGTTGCAAGCTGTATTTTTTCTCCATCAGAAAAGAGCATAAGACCACGTGATTCTTCTTCCAGTTTTCTTTTCATCGCCTCAACAATCTCATTACACTCCTCTTTTTCCCATTTTAAAACCGCTTCGATTTTTTTTCGAGTTATTGGTTCGCCATGAATAAAAAGCAAAGATTCAAGCGCTGCGAGTTTTTTATCAAGATCATCCATAAAATTATGATTTTACTATTAATTCTTCGACACCATTATATCAGAAAAGTTTCCAATCTGCTCAAGCCGAACAAGTTGTTCGCGAGCAAGATGAAGCACGGCCAAAAAAACAATAATCATTTCCGATCGGCCTTTGGTGCCGGATAAATTTTTAAAATCTGCACCACCCTCCTTAAGAATACGAGAAAGAACTTCTTGTATTTTTTCCTCAAGCGTAATAATAGTGCCCTGTATTGTTTCCTCCTCAAGCTCATAAACGCTGATAACTTCAAAAACCTTTCGCATTGCTTCCGCTAGATGATCAGCATTGGTATTTGCCCCTGGATAAAAAACGCTTTGTCCACGCGGAAGCCCCGTGCCTTTCCCAAGAAAATACGGCCTGCTATAAGCATGATGACCCTGCCTCCAAATCTTTGCAATAAGCTTGAATGCCGGACGTAAATCGCGATAGATAATAAGTCGCTCTTCGAGGTCTTTTATATCGGCCGCTTCTTCTTCGGTAAGAGGAAGATTCGGCAAAAGATATTTTGATTTCAAAAAAATAAGACGACTTGCAACCGAAACAAAATCAGCCAAAAGCCGCAAATCAGCACGAAAGGCGCCTTCGTTTGCACCGTTTTCGCGAAAAATATCGAGGTATTTCAGAAAGTCGTCGGTTACCTTCGCCATGCTTACCTCGTTTACATCGAGTTTTTGATTCTCAATAAGCTCGAGAAGTTTCTCGAGTGGACCACTGAATTTTTCAAGTTGAAGTTCGTATTGCATAATATTGTCTCTATTATATATCAAAAATGTATTTTGCGCTTTGTTTTTATTTTATTAAAAAAGCGCCGTTCCACAGATTAAATCTGCTGGATAACGACGCAATTTGAACTTAAAACCATTTATCACATCTAAAAACAACTTATGAAATTCCAAGACAATATTCCTTAACAATTTTAAGAACAATTTCTGGTGGTATTTCTCCAACGAGATAAATCATCGGCGTCCGAACACTATCCTTGCGGCATGGATACGTCCATCCTGAAGAAATTATCACTTTACCATCAGAAACCGCAACAATAAAATCACGCTGCCACTGATAATGTTCCACAATAAAGGATTCGTCGTTGCCGATATAATTACCAATATTAACATGGCGTTGAATTTCCTTGGTCCATGTATCACGCAAAATCCTGATAGCTTCTTCGTCGGTGCATTTTTTCGCTCCTTCAAACAAGCTTGTTTTATCTTTCTTCTTTCTTTCTTTCACCGCTTTAACCCCCTTTTTAAATTTTGGATACTGCACTGCGAAAAATTATGCCCCTTTCACGGAAAAAAGCAAGAATCGAAATCGTTTTTTTAAAAAAAGAAAACCGGCACCCATGTGCCGGCATTAAAACCTACTATTCCTTTTTATACCAAGAAGCAATCTTGGCAAGAGCTAATCGCTTTTCTTTACTCCTGTCCGGCGCATTTTTATATGCTTCACGAACAAGATCAAGAGTGTTAGCATGTGCAACTTCTTTAGCGGAAAGTTCTCGCCATCTTGCCATTGCAAGGACCTCTTCTTCTCTTCCTTCTGTTGTATAACCATGAGCTATGCGAGCCTGTGTAGAAAAAATACAGAAAGAGAGCGCCTTTTTCATTCCCTTGATTTGCTCTCCCGTCTTCCATGGTGCATCGCAAAAAGCTTCACACGACGCCTCAAACGTCGACGCCGCATCAATCTCTTCATTAGAAAGCTTTCGCCATAACGCCATAGCCTCTCTTTGTTCTTCACTATTACAGGGCGCCGCATTATATACCATAAAAGCGTCTTTTGCCTTAGAGCATAGAGAAAGCCATACGTTTATTGCCCTCTTTTGCTCTTCGCTTTTCCAAGGCGCATCATGATATGCCTGACAAGCATCCTCCACAGTACGAACATTATTAATCTGTTCATTTGATAATATCTGCCAAATAAATAATGCGTGTTCTTGCTCATCGCTTCCTTGCATGGCACTACCATATATTTCGCAAACATCTTCTATGGTTGGCCCGTGGACGGGAAGCAATAATCTTATAATTTCTTCTTTTGATATGCCCTCCTCCAACGCCATTCTATCGATATCAATCATCACCTTAGCGCCTCCTCCTTATAATACTAATAGGAACTGCTCTTTCTATATCATTGATAGCGCCTTATGTCAATTTTATTTTCTTCCCCTATTAAATAGAAAAAAGCCTCGTCAATTGACGAGGCTATGAGCACTATTATGAATGTTCGGCGGAAAGAATACTTACCTCTATTCTTTTCGCGCCCCATTCAAGAGCAACTCTAATATCGGGAAACCAAATATCAACTCGATCACCCTTAATGAGACCCCCCGTATCTTCAGCAATAAATATTGTCGAAGAAATCTTTTGCTCAAGAGAAATCCTAATATTGGGAAACAAATCATCAATTTGATCTTCCTCAATGAGTGACGGATTTTTAGGAATTATCGCGGTTTTGGAAATAGTATTTATACTATTCGTAAAACGAAATTTTTTATTTTCGTTCACTATTTTTAACCTTATACGCGACCCAAGCGGAATAATTCGCGGATCAACCGCAACAACACCCCACCGAACATGAGTTCCTGTGGCGGTGTGCATCCCAGATCCATCTCCGGGAGAGTATCCAGTAGATAAGACACTGAATGTCCTAATTACTGAAGGCTCCTGACTTTTTCCCATAATCCCAGAATGAAGAACGTTTAATCGTTCACCAGCAACTACGGACGCATTTTTAGCAACCGAAGACGCCGACTCATTCAATGACGAAGGGAAACTGCTTCCTTGGTAAGAAAAAAGCAACAGAATAACCAAAACCAAAATACGAACTAACCAGATTTGTCTGAAAACCAAAACGAGTTCCTCCTAAACATTTTCAATTTTTAAAGAACAAAACAACCAAGTGTTCTTTATAACAAAAAATAGTACTAGTTGTCAATTTCCTAAAGACCTTTCTACTGAAAACTATACACTCTTTATCTTTTACCAAACGAAATCAAAAAAAAGAGCCTCATCTATAAAAAATAGAAAAGGCTCATCTCGCAATGATTCTCTCGTTAGGAATTAGTAGGAAGATCAAAGCGCTTCTCTTGCGGATTGTGTCCATAAACCTTTCTTATCGATTGGATACGCTCTACAAATCGAATACGGAGATCATCAGCCTCGAGATCGGTATTAGTTAACACGTATTCCGCGGCGCGAAGAAAGTCTTTTAACGATAGCTGGTATTCGCCAATACGAACAAGGTTGTTTAAAATTCCATAGGTTTTAACTTCTAGACCAGCTGGTGCCGTTCCCTGATCAAGAAATATTGACATACTATCACCTCCTTTTTTTCAATGTGCTGTTTTATTACGTTATATCGCAATAAAATATTAGATTTTGTATTTCTAATATTATCACCAGTGGAACATAGAACCATAAAAAAGTCAAAAAGAAAACGCCCAGAGAATAATTCTCATAGGCGTTTGAGCTTGGGATCAATGAATCCCCCTGGAGAAGAGGTTTTCACCAACATCGATGTCTGCTGGCGAAAGATGGCCATTATGAATCTTGCCTTGAAGATATGGAAGAATTTCTTCCGCACGATCAGGGTTTCTTCGCAAACACATCAACCAATCTCGGGCTGCAATCTTGCAACCATTAAATCGAAGTCTTTCAAGCTCCGACTCAGTAAGATTGATATCAATATCTTTGAGCGAGTATTGCCGTTTGTTAAATCCATCGAGGATATAAGAAACTAGTTCGTCACATCCAACATGATTTCCAGTCCTTAGATAGGCCACCATTTTTCTCACTAACTCGATTTTTTTATTTTTTGCGGTCAAACTAGTTGTCACCAGTTCCCCCTCCTTAATATTTAATAGCTGATCATATTATAGCATTAATAAGTATTAGTTGTCAATACTTCAATTTTGACGAAATCAAAAAGCTGTACTACAATCACCAACAGCACTAAATACGTTAATAAGGAGGCATAACAATGCGCATCATCTTAGTTCGTCATGGAGAAATCAATGGAAATGAAGAGGTCGGAAGCTATGGAAAAGAACAACTTCTTCGGGTGGCCCACCTCATACAATCGCTCCCTGGTTTTTCAGCGACAAAAACAGCAATTATTACTTCTCGTCTCAAGCGAGCCGTCGATTCAGGAATTCTCATTCAAAAAGAAATTGGAATCGATATAATGCTCGACGGGCCCTTCCCTCTCATTCATGACATTATCGGAAATCCTCATGGAACGAAGTATATTGAACAATTCTCTTTATCTATAGAGAAAATTGTTGCCCATAATTCAGAAATCGAAAATATAATTGCGGTGGGCCACAAGCCGGAAATTGAGTATCTTTTGGATCAATGCAGATGTTACAACGACGTAGGTTATGATTCAATTCATCAAATAGACCTCAAAACTAAGAAAGCGATATTCCTCCCCATAACGAACGCAAGTTAGCCCTACACCCCTTGTTCATAAATTTATGAACAAGGGGTATTTTTTTTCTGAAGAAAAATAACTCGAATGATTTTGAGAGAAGGACTATTTCACCCACATTGTCCCGCCATACGACTCTCCAATCCATCCATAATGAAATCCGTAACTCGCCCGACCATAAATACTCATACGCTGCCAACCATTTGAAGCACCATAGTTTGCTGCTCCAAGAAAATATTTCCAATTGTCACCATCAGCTAAATTTTCATAAGTCGGAGTATCTGAATACGTACCAGATCCCCAAATACAATCGCTGTCACAGGCGTCCGCATAACTCGTACAGAGCGTACACGATGCTTTGCCAAATTTTTTCGTACCATACGTTTGTGATTCGATCATGCGAACAGCAATTGAATCTCCTGTTTTTGAAGTTGTATCCTTAATCTGATTCATTATAAAATCAGAAAACTTATAATGCACATTCGAAGATGGGAGGGCTGTTGTTGTCAAATTTGAAGATCCCTGATCGGCCACAGACCATGAATGGCTATAGCCATTACCAGTCTTCATCACCAGTGTCCAACCGCCGCCATCAGTCGTCATATCACAATATGCTTGAAATGGAGATCCTGATCCAGTGGGATCAAGCCAATATATGCCACTTGAAGACCCTGGAATATCGGAAAGAATTTTAAAACAACTCTTACTCGCCTGTCCCGCACTCGTTCCGTCCGGTACTGTTGCAAGCTTGAGCCATGTCGTACCAATACATACTTGGAAAATCGATCCCGTCCAACGAATCGTCCCAATTTTTGACGCGTCACATATAGCGGTATCATTTGCAATTTTTATCCCACCAGAAATTTCTAGTTTTGCTCCCGGACTCGTCGTTCCTATTCCCACATTGCCACCATTTACAAAAGTTGCGATAGGATTTACAAGGTCGCCACCAGAAAAGATACCAAGTTTATTTCCTGCAATTGCCTCTAGCCGCATATCCCAATCATTAGCAGATGGACGAAGCATGAGATAGCCACCACTCCTGAGCTCGAGAATAGAATTTGTGCCTTCAATGGTAAGCTTCTGTCCTGGCGTACTTGTTCCTATTCCCACATTGCCTGCAGTGTAATACATATTTGATCCATTCAGAAGCCAGAACGTTGGTGTTCCATTGGGAGGCTGATTAGATCCAGGACTTGAGAATGCAAAGATACTTATGGCGCAGGCAAAGAGACCAATAGCAATACTAAGGAATAAGACTTTGAGATTATTCGAGATGAAAGCCTTTGCTTTTTTCAAGTTCATTGCTTTTATTATAACAGGAAAGAAGAAAGGAGAAGAAAGAAAATGTGTTAACAAGTCGAAGTGCTCTCTTTATATCATCCCGGGCTTGATCCTCCGACGCCTTGTCCGGAGCAGGCAGGATCCATGATTAATTAATTCTGTCGTCCTGGATAACCGAAGACGGTTTCCAGGACGACAGAATGGAATAAGAAGCGTGGATAGTCCGACTAAATCGGACTATGAAAAAGAAGAAAGACGTATTCTGCGTCGGACGTCGAACAGTCAACTCGGGCTATTTTTAAATTTCGTTATTTCCTCTTTTCTTTTACCAAAACTGCCTCGATGTGCCTCACTCTGTTTTCCAATCTTTCCAGTCTTTCCATGTCGACTTTTTTATCCAGTTTCGTTTTCAGATCTGAAATTTCAAGTTTAATATTAGCAAGTTCAATTTCTATATTATTCAAACGCAATTCAATTCTATCAAGTCGTAATTCGATCGCGTCGACTCGCACTTCCATTCTATCAAGCCGATTCTCTATCGCATCAAATCGCGCATTCATTCTTTCTTCCATCATATCAATCTTTTCTCCAAAAACCTGAAAATCGGATTGGATCGCCTCCAAAACCATTATAAATTGATCACGTTCGCGTGTTGAATTATTTTTGATTGTCATGCTATGTTTTTGCCTTTTTCTCAAGCTTTCCTACTCGTATTTGAAGATCGAAAACTTCATCGCGAACATCAATTTCATCGATTTTCCGGGAAATCATCGAAAAACCAGACTCCATCTTGCGATCTAGTTCACCAAATTTCTGTTCAAGTCCGTCGACACGTCCGGTAAGCGCGCAAGAATCTGTCGCCGTTTCCTCAAATCCTTTCTGAGTCGTTACAGCTAAATGTTCAATGTCGGCAGACGATTTTTCGAATCCCTTTTCAACCCTCATCGCCAATTTGTTGAGGTCGGTCGCCGTTTTTTCAAACCCTTTTTGAACTATTACCGCCAATTGATCAAGTGTTATTTTTTTCATCATACTCCAATAATAGAACGTCGATATGAGAAGTCAAAGATGATTTAATTAATTTTTAATGAATGCTAAAAGCAGACGATCGACGCACGATTTCTCAATTTGGAAATTAAGGGTACCTGTCACCACCGTCTTCTCTTATCTTTTGATCTCGTTTTTGAGGGTTGTTTTCCTTGGTCAAGAAAAAAGTGTCTGATATTCTCCAGTATTACTCTTTCCTTAGTTGTAATATTCTTCAACGAAGATTATACCAGAACCGCCAGCGCCGCCATTGTAATCTCCGCCCGTTCCACCGCTCCCCCCAGTTCCTACATTATAAGAATACGAAGAATTCGGATTGGTTATTATAGCTTCTAAATATCCACCAGCGCCACCACCACCACCGGTCATGTGAGTAGCAACACCATTTTGTCCACCACCACCACCACCACTACCACTATTTACAGCCGCATCAACACCAAAGGTACAGCTTGCTCCACCGCCAGCGCCGCCAAAAGCGCTTCCACCGCCAGCGCCGCCGCTAAAATAACCATTAGATTGACCATTTGGATTTACTCCAGCAGTCCCACTTCCTCCTGGAATAATAAATCCAGTCGCTCCAGCCCCTATTGTAGCGGATCCCCCAGGACCACCATTACCGCTTCCATCGCCATATCCAAAATTAGCAGTTAAAAAAGAGCTTCCAAAAGTAGTATTCGTTCCATTGTTTCCGCCCTTTGCACCACCAGACACAAGAAATCCGGCAGCTCCCCCTCCTCCTCCGCCAACCATACGAACACGAATATATTTAACACCAGCAGGAGTGGTATAAGTCCCAGAACCCGATGTAAATTTTTGAACAGTTGGAATTGTCCATGCTCCGGCTACAGCACTAGCAGTCATCGTACCATTGACACTAAGCGTCGTGGATGGACTTACTGTTCCTATTCCTACATTTCCACTTGATAAAACATTAAAAATATTAGTTGTAGTGGCAACGGTAAACAATGTTGCAGGAGTACTTGTCCCAACCCCCACATTCCCAAGATTATAATAAATCGATGTAGTACTCGTTGTTGTCCACTGACTAGCTAACGAGATGCCGTTCCAATATAAGCTTCCACCGACATTATAGAGTCGGCTCGTTGTTGAAGCAGGTGCAGAAATAGCATCAAGGTAAAGGCGGCCATTCAGCTCAAGCGTGTCCATTGGATTATTCGTTGTCCCGATGCCGACATTCGATCCGCTGAAATACATATTCTGATTGATTGAACTCCACGTCTGGCCGGCGATACCAAGATTGAGGGGCGTCGAAGAAGCCGGAAGAATATTCGAATCAAATGTCGCAGCGGAAACACGCGCGATGGACGATTGGAACATCTGTGAAATCGCCTGCGTTATATTCGAAGTGCTATATGCAATAGAAAAAGAAACACTTACTGAATCATGCGACGGCGGATTGGAACGTTTTGTAAAAACAAGATTGGTAATATTCACCCTACTTGATGTAAGTGGCTGCAATGTTCCGGTTGCGGTTTGCTGAACATACACAATTCCATTTTGCAACGTAATATACGTTGGATCTTGCGTATTGATACCTGTCCACAATTTAAGTGTCGAAGTTGATGAATCCGGCGGCATATCAACAAAACTCGATTTCTCGACGTAATATTGCACCTGCTGAAGCAATGCCTGGCTCTGTTGATTCACCTCGGCCGAAGATGCCTGACGTACTTGCACTTTCGTTACGGTAATTAAAACCGTAATAAGCGTACCGCTTACTGCAGCAAAAACACCGAGAAAGACAAGAAGTTCGGTGAGCGTAAAAGCAGTTCTCCTAGAAAGAACCGAACACGAATGTTTCAGGGCTGAAAGTTTTTTATCCAACATAGGTTTATTATAACACAACAAACAAAGCAAAGAAGGCTTGATTTACGCACACCGCCGTTCTATGAGCTCTCCATACTTTTGATAAAAATATTTCTTGGCAAATTCAACCGTAAAAAGATAGACGGCGGTGATGCTAATAATATAAAGCATTGGCGCGATGCCAATATTCGTAAAGCCAAGCATTCTACCGAATTCCGTATATGGAATTATCCACGAGATGAGAACAGCAGTTGCCGAACTCACCATAAGCGTTGTCGCCGGACGATTCTTCCAGAAATCACCGCGCGTCCTCAAGAAGAAAACAACGAGAATCTGTTCTGCAAATGAGGTCAGAAACCACCCTGTTTGAAAACCGTGAGCAGTGAAACGGAAAATATCCCACATCACAAAAAACGTGAAAATATCAAAACAAGAACTTAACGGCCCAAAGATAAACATAAATTTTTTTATAAAACCGACATCGAATTTTTTCGGCCTCAAAAGAAATTGTGATTCGACGTTATCGAATGGAATCGCGAGCTGGGACGAATCATAAAGAAAATTATTGAGTAAGATCTGCCCGGCCGTCATCGGCAAAAACGGGAGAAAAACCGAAGCAATCGGCATACTGAACATATTTCCAAAATTGGAGCTCAGTGCCATCATCAGATATTTGAATGTATTCGCAAATGTTTTTCGTCCTTGCACGATTCCATCAATGATTTCGCCAAGTCCTTTTTTTAAAAGAATGATGTCAGCCGCATTTTTCGCAACATCGACGGCATTATTTACGGAAATTCCGACATCCGCCGCCTTGATAGAAAGCACGTCGTTCACGCCATCGCCCATGTATGCGACGACGTGCCCGTTCGCGCGCAACGCGCGGATGATTCTTTCTTTCTCTTCCGGCGCAACCCGCGTAAAAATATTTGCCAATTCAACATTTTTCCGCAACGCTGCATCATCCATTTTCTCGATTTCATCTCCTGAGAGCATTCCATGTATTACAAATCCTATTTCTTGTGCAATTTTTTTTGTTACGAGAAGATTATCGCCAGTGATAATCTTCATCGAAACATTGTGCGCTTCCATTTTCTCAAGCGTCCCCTTCACGCTTTTTTTCGCAGGATCAAGAAACGCAAGAAATCCAATAAAAGAAAAATCTTTTTCGTCTTTTTTTGTATACGACGCTGTTTCTTTATATACTTTTTTTATCGCAATACCGAGCACGCGAAATCCGTCACTGCTCAATCCGTTATAGATTGCCATCATTTCCGACCGCAGTTTCGGCGTAAGCGTGTGCTCCGTTGCACCATATGATTTCGCATTCTTCAATATTTCCTCCGGCGCGCCTTTCGTAATCATTACAATTTCTTCGCCTTTTCCAACAATAACTGATTCAAATCGCCGCTCAGCATCAAATGGTATTTCGTCTATTTTTTTCCAACCGCGGATATCGGCTTTTTTGTAGGATCGTATCGCTTCGTCAAGTACGCCACGGACACCAGTACGATGCTCGCTCGACATCTGGCCCCAAAAAAGAGTCGCCGTATTTTCTTCCCCAAAACCATCAAGATATTTTATAAGTGAAATTTTATCTTCGGTGAGCGTCCCCGTTTTGTCGGTACAAAGAATATCAACGCTTCCGAAGTTATGAATCGCCGCAAGCTTTTTCACGATGACACCGTTCTTTTCCATCGCGAGCGCGCCTTTCGATAAATTGCTCGTTATAATGAGCGGAAGAAGCTCCGGCGTAAGCCCGACGGCAATCGCTATAGCAAAAAGAAACATCTGAAGCATGTCTCGCTTCAAAAAAAAGATGTTTAAAAGAATAACCACCAACACAAGAAACAGCGTTGTGCGAAAAATAAACAAACTGAAATCAGTAATATTTTTCTCGAATTCAGTGGGTAGATCAGGCTGTTCGAGCTTTTCTGCGACACTTCCGATTTTCGTATGCGTACCGGTAGCAATCGCCACGGCAAGTCCCTCGCCTGAAACAACGCTCGATTCCATAAAAACAAGACTCGGCGCTCCGCGGGCGGCATTTTTTTCAATCGGCATTGATTCCCCTGTCAGAATACTTTCGTTCAAAAAAAGATCTTTCGCTTCGAAAAGTATTCCATCCGCAGGAACAAGATCGCCCGCTTCAAGTGCGAAAACATCACCGGGAACAATATCCTGTATTTTCAATTCCTTCGTGCTACCATTCCGCATTATGGCAGCCGTAATATTTACTTTTTCTTGTAATGCTTCTGCCGCCTTTGCCGATTTATACGTGTTGATAAAATCGATCACCGCACTTCCAATGACAATTGCAATAATAATTCCGCCCTCAAAAACCGATCCGAGACTAATGCTCACAATCGCCGCGGCAAGCAATAAAAGAAGAAGCGGGCTTTTGAATTTTGAAAGGAGAATAACTTCAGGCCGTATTCGTTTTTTTGTAATAAATTCGTTAAGGCCGTATGTGCGCAAACGTTGTGTTGCCTCCACAGAAGAAAGGCCCGTTTTCGAGGTTCCGAGATTTCGGAAAACGTCCTCGATTTTTTGCATCGCCAATGTATTCAGCACAGGAATTGATTCCATGATTTTATTATAACGCATCTGCGCCATATCGGACAATAAAAAGAACCAGCTTTGCAGCTAGTTCTTTTTATGTCGGTAATCCGTAAGCCGGATTCTGTGCCTCCGATTTGCATCGGAGCGGCGATCATTTCTCTTGGCCTGCGATTACTCGCAAGCTCGTGCGGCACTCCCCGTTATGCACGGGGTACGGCCTTGCACCCAGTAAGGATTTTGCCGTTTCACTTTCACCTTTTATCCCTATAGTGAAATTAGACCAGCTACGTTGGGATTGGGTCCCTTCGGCCGTTTCCAGCCAAAGCGTCACTGCTCGCACCTCTATTCTTACGAACGACGGCGGTTAGCCGCTACTTCATGTAACTCGAAATTCGAGTGTGGTGTCCGGACTTTCCTCTCCTTTAAATGAATAAAAGAGTAATCGCCTGGATTACCGACGCAATTATTGTGCAATATTTTTCATCTTTTTGCAACAAAGCTATTGTGCAACTTGCTGCGGCGGATTATTGACGTCAATCATCGCTGAACCGTCTGATTTTATGATAAACGAAAAACCAAACGGATCTTGTGGTAATTGCGGAATAATATTTTTTGAGACGAGATATTCAGGAGTTTTTGGATACATTCCGTACGTCGCTTTATATTGCTTTGCTGCCGCTTCGAGAAAATCAAGATCGTTAAGTCGGTCAATATATGCCTGCGCGCGACGTTTTGTAAAATCGTCGTTCGTCGTATCACGAATCGTTATCCACAATGATTTCATTTGTGTGCGCGTATCAAATCCAGCACTAAAATTTATCGCAAACCGCTGCGTAGTCGACGGAACGCCAGGCGTTCGCGCGGCGATATCGTAATAACGAAGAGCGCTTTCCCTATCCTTGAGATCGAGATAATAATTGGTCGCCATATAAAAAGGTATTCGCCAATCAGGATCGGCAGTCGCAAGTCCACGTGCGCCTATCGCGTTCGCTATTGAAACCACGTTCGGATACGTCGTCAGCGCCGGCAAGGTAAGAACGGAAAAAGCATATGGATAGCTCATCTTCGGATCGACGCTGGTAACAAAATCAAGATCTGAAATATAATCGGTTTTTCCATGGAAAAAGAGATCTAAAATTTCCGGTATGGTGCTAATCCACGTAAATGATGCCACGGGAGCGTGAAATCCAAGATCAATGACATGAATAAAATCGGGAGACGGTTTTACGGAAACCGAAGAATTTGAGATCGCAACACTATCATACTCATACTGAAAAAAAATGATGGCAGCAAAGAAAAAGACAAGAACTCCAGCCTTGAAAACTGTTTTGGGAATCGTTAGTGAAAGCATTTTCATATAACCGCACCGATAAAAATTTCTAAAGCTCTTTTTTCTGGAAAATAAAGATTGCAGCAGAAAGAAGAAAAACGATATACACAAGAGCGTAACACAATGCAAAGAAAAACGAAGTAAACGGTGCGGCAACCTGATGAATTGCCATATCCCTGATATTGAACTTTTCAAGATTGGGAAGTATGTAATAAAGCGCCTGAATAATCCAAAGCCTCATTCCCTCGAGGCCAATCGCCTTCGACGCCGTAAGTAACGAGCTTACGATATGACCTGCAAAAAAGACCACCGATGTATAAATAATCGATAAAAGAGAGCTCGAAAACGTTGTGACGAAAATCGCAAACGCAAGGAAAAGCGCCATTTCAAGAAACTGCATAGCAATGGCAAGAATTCCCAAAACATCAAATCCCCCGCCGAGATACAAAATAATTCCAATATATGCCGCACCAAGAATTGCACTTGCGAACAACAAAACAAAACACAAACCGAGAAATTTTCCAATAATGAATTGCGCACGTGAAACTGGCTTTGCAAGAATAAAATATACGATTTTCCGTTCAACATCTTTGTAAAAAGAAGTGGTCCCCAGAAAAAGCGCAACCACCGCATTAAATAAATATATTCCCAAAAGACAAAAACTCTTCACCATGGGAAGCTCTTTGAGCACGAGATCTGAAAGGAAAAGCATCAAAAAAATATAAAGGATGCCAAAACCGATGATGGCATATAAAATCTTCTCGCGGATTTCGAGTTTGAATGTATTCTTTGCGATGACGAAAATATTATGCATGATGATTAAGTTTTGATGTTCTCTCTTTTTCATGTTCTTCAACGGTCTCGATAAATCGTTCTTCGAGCGATTTTCCATCGCAAAACTTTTTCACCGGACCAGAATACAAAAGATGGCCGCGATGAACAACGCCAAGCTCGTCGCACATTTCTTCAACATCATAAAGAATATGCGTATTCAAAAATATTTTCTTTCCTTCTTTTTTGAGAGAAAGAATGACATCTTTCGTTTCCCGGCGACCAATAGGATCAAGTCCGTCCAACGGCTCGTCGAGAAAAAGATATTCCGGATCGTTCACAAGCGCTTGCGCAAATCCAAGTCGTTGACGCATCCCCTTCGAATACGTTCTAATTTCATAATTACGCGCTTCATAAATACCAACTTTTTTCAGAAGCCCTTCAGCAAATGAATTAAAGACATTGCCGTGTTGTCCATAAAGCTCACCGCAAAACTTCATAAATTCCATTCCCGTAAGCCGTTCGTAAAAGTATGGCGTTTCAGGCATAAATCCGATTTTCTGCTTTGAAGCCTTATCAAGCGATGGAATTCCGTTAATGGTAATCGTGCCGCTTGTCGGCGCCAAAAGACCGACCGTCATTTTCATAATCGTCGTCTTTCCTGCGCCGTTCGCCCCTAAAAAACCGAATATCGGCGCCGTGACCGAAAGTGAAAAATCTTCCACTACCGGACGTTTTTTATAAATCTTGGTAACTGAAGAATAAGTAATCATTGAACGGTATTATTATATCGCATCCCGAGAAGGAAAAAAAGTGTTTATCCCCTTTTTCTTCTCATATAATTATACAAATATAGTATAATTATAATAATTTCAAAAAGATGAAAAATTTCAAGATCTTATTCCTTAGTATTATCATAGGTCTTTTTGCCTGCGCCATAAGCATCTTTGCATTTTCAAGTCCTGGATCCAACCAACCGCCAAATGGCAATCCAACCTTCTGGCTGTTAAATGGAACGAATATGTATTATTCAGGAGGAAACGTCGGGATAGGGATAAGTACGCCGGGAGTAGCGCTCGATATAAATGGAACGATAAGAGCAACAAATACTAATTTCGGCATGAGCTACGGGAGATTTGAGGGCGCTGGAGGAGCAGGAACTACTGGGACAAGAATAATTCCTCTAACCACTACCGTTATAAATACTGGCGGTCTTACTTTGTCATCAAATTCTATTACAGTTTCTAAAGCAGGAATATATCGAGTTAGTGGTTTTTTTGATTATGATACAAAAGACTCTTCTGCTGGAGATGTATATTTGTACTTATATAAGAACGGAGTTCAAGAGGCATACCTCTCTCACTTCCGTACCGTGCTAGGAACCGGCGGATACGCCGTAGAAGCCGTCGGTATATCTGGCGACACAATAGTATCTTTAAACGCAAATGATAGTCTCTCTCTTTATGTTTCGGGAGATATACAAGTCGCCGGATCGTATTCTCAACGAATGATAATTACACAACTTCCCAATTAAAATCTCTCCATCAATGCCCTATCACGCAGATGAATAATCATAATTCAGTTGAATTATGATTATTCCCATGATCTTTTTTTATTGATCTCTTCTTTTTCACGAAACGCCTTCTCAAGATCAACATCAAAATAATTACAAATATCCAAGAGATACATAAAAACATCGGCAACTTCATGATCAAGATAAAATTTTTCCGAATTCTTATCAGTGTGAACATTCTGCCGCTTCCTTACTGCTTTCGCCATTTCGCCACATTCTTCAAGAAATAACAAAAAAATTTCCGAAGCCGTTTCTTTTTCAAATCCTCTCTCCTTAACCATGTCTGCGATATATATCTGATAATCGCGAAGGGTCGGATTTTCTTTTAAAATTAATTTATCGTTTTCTGTCATTGTGTAAATAATATAAATTTTTATAACCTACTAAAGCGGATAACGAACAATAACAATGCCTGAACCGCCAACAGCGTTAGCACTACCACCACCGCCCAAACCGTTAGTACCTGGATTACCTGCACCATTAGGAGCTCCGGTATCATTAGCGGTACCACCACCGCCCAAACCACCAACTCCTTCATGTCCATAAGCATCAGTGCGTCCACCACCACCGCCGCCATAATATGTTGCAACACCAGTTACAGAAGAGCTCAAACCTATACCACCGTCTCCAGCAGAATTTGCGCCAGCATTACCGCCGACACCACCGGCTCCTCCGCCGCCGCCTCCGGCAGTATAACTACTACTATTAGTTAATCCATTACCACCAGCATAACCCTGCCCTGTTGTACCGCTTCCTCCAGGATTTCCACTTCCTCCACCGCCTCCACCGCCTCCACCAGAACCACCTGAACTACCAGCGGTATTATGAACGGCTCCAAGACCACCTCCTATTGCTGTTGTTGAACCGAAAACAGAATTTGAACCTTGTGTCCCATTGCCACCAGCACCAACCGTAACCGTAATCGAGGAGCCAGAAGTAACGGCAAAACTAGATCCAGATAGAACCCCACCACCTCCGCCACCACCGCGGGTATTTCCACTACCTCCACCAGCAACAACTAAATATTCAACAGTGCCACTAGTAGTGGGTATAAATGTGCCGCTTGCGGTAAAGGTGTGAACACAATATCCATTGACTTGAGTAATTGTGCCGCCCACCGCAGAGCATCCCCCAAAAAAAATCAGCCATTTAGTACCGTTATAAACCTCTAGATTATTAATATCGGTATTAAATCGCATCATACCAGCGACAGGACCCGATGGACGCTGTGCCGTAGTACCGACTGGCATCTTTTGAGATCCCGTACCACCAACATCAAGTGTCGCGGTAGGACTATTCGTCCCTATCCCTACATTGCCTGCAGTGTAATACATGGAGGTTCCACTCAGGAGCCAGAAGATAGGATTTCCGTTTGGTGGTTGATTTGCGCCAGGACTTGAGAATGCAAAGATGCTTATGGCGCAAGCAAATAAGCCGATAGCGATACTAAGGAAAAGAATTTTGAGATTGTTTAATACGAAAGCTTTCGCTTTTTTCAAGTTCATTATGTTTGATTATATCATAATGAATAATGGATATGAAAATTTTGGTGCACATGGGCGTATGCAACGATGTTCGAACAATTTTGAGGACTCAAGATATAATATATTTCTAATTAATCCTTTTATTGACTCACTTCAATCTCTTTGTTTTTTGCCCGAATCACCATTTCTGTTTCTGGAAGAATAGCACCACTTTTCATCCTGAATCTTTCATCTTGAAATTCTTTACCGGTCCCCACAAAGCCAAGATTTTTATAAAAATTGATGGCATTAACATTATACGTTGCCACCTGCACAATTGTGTCATTGCCAGGAGTAAATTCTTTTTGAGCTTCTTGCCAAAGAAGACTCCCTATTCCCCTTCCCTGATGATCAGGAAGAACATAAATCGCCTGGAGTTGATTCTTATCAGAATGTTTCACGATTATACAGATTCCCACAACTATATCGCCATCTTTAGCAACAAAAAGCCGCTCTCCTTCTTTTGGATGCATAATTCGTTCCGCTCTTTTTGCCAATGAGTCCTCAGTAAATGAATCCTTAAACTTGTCTTCTATGTCGTCCGTTGTGATACCAGCTTTTTCATTAGGATAGACAGTAAGCCAGGTTTTATAAAGCACCTCTGCTACACCTCGTGCATCTTCGGGAGCTACAGGAAGTATTTTTATTTCCGGCTCTTTTTCTTTATCCTCAATACTCATTACTAATATTCTACCTTTTTACAAAAGGAAAGAAAATTAATTTTCTTAGATTAATCTTGGTGCACAGGACTGGACACGGTTCGAACGATTTTGAGAGGAAAAGCAACTTTTCGCACCTAACCAATGCTTTTTGAAAACAAAACCTCCAACTCCTTTTTATTGAAATGTATTTTATAGGTCGCATAAAAAACATATGCAAATTTTCGCTCACTCATATTCGGCTCAAGCTGTTTTAAAAATACCAAAAACTTTTTCTTTCCAAATTTTTCTATAAGTAACTTTACCCAGAAATAACCAACTCCATAAACCATGGAATCTCCTTTTTCAAAATAATTGAATATTTTTATTGCCTCCTCACATGTTGGAACCTTCTTTTCCTGTCCTGCAAGATAACATGCCAACCCTTCATTAAGCCATTTAGGATATCCAATCCCAGTAAGCTGTTTAAAATACAGGTGGGTATATTCATGTTTTATTGTCTTCCAAAAATGATCAATTTTATGATCTGATTCTGTTTCGTATACCTCTGGATGTAATATATAAATATTTCCTGATTTTGCCCAAGCACAAAGCCATGATTCGGTCTTTCTTCCAAATGCGCTATCAACGTCTTTTCGAGAATGGAGAAAAAAGATATTCGGATCCTCAATCTGTATGCCAAAAAACTCCGAAAGTTCTTTTTTTGTTTTTAACAAAAACGAATCAAATTTTTTGTTATCTTTTGCGGGATTGACATCAAAAAGGTGTTTCATAAATAGTATTATGACATAAAAAAATGAGGGCGCAAAGCAATAATTGCCTACACCCTCTTTTAGGTTTTTTAAGCCTTTTGAAATATGCGGTTATGAACATGATTAAAAAGAGCTTGTCTTGATTGACAATGAACAAATGGCCCATTCCAATCGCCATATAACGCATATTTGAGAAAGGGACACCCTGATCCACAAATAGAATTCCATTTACAATCCGCGCACTTCTGCTGACCTTCGGCAATTCCCTTGTGCACCCATTTCGTTTTATCACTCGTCATAATTTCCGAAAAACTTTGGTTCATAATATTGCCCATTTTCGTTTCTGGATAACAATGATAACGAGCACACGGAAATGCATTGCCAAAAGAATCAAAACTAATATGCTGAAGACATCCGGCTTTCCATGAACAGATATTAACCCGTCCGCCAATTTGACCCTTAATGGCATCACGAAAAGTCCGAATTTTGATATTGGGATCGCCATGATTAAACCAGAGATCAAATAGACGAATAGAAAATTCCGAGAATTCATCCGTAGACAATCCATATAGTTTTTTATTTTGTCTCCAAAGCTCCGGCTCTATGCAAGGCAAAAAATCAAAGTGCGGAATTTTTTCTTCCAATATCCATCGCCAAATTTTTTCGGGATGCTTCACATTTTTTTGCGATATAACCACAAGCATGCCAGGACCAAGATCTTTCCCCCTCATTAAATCATAACCACGCATTGCCTTCTGATAAGTAGCTCCTCCGTCAAGAAAAACTCGAATGCTGTCATGTAGCTCTGACGGCCCGTCAATACTGACCGATGGTCCGATTTTTAATTGTGAAAAAAGATCAATCCACTCTTCATCAATTAAAGTTCCATTTGTCTGCAAACAATTAATCACATGATAGCGATTTTTTGCAGCAATTTTTTGAACTTTAATTGCTTCGCGATAGAAGTCTTTTCCTGCTAGCAACGGCTCACCGCCGTGCCAAATCACAACTAAGTTGTCCGTTTTCATAAGAGGATATGCTTCATCGAAAATTCTATAAAGCGTATCCATGGAAATAGTCTTCGGATCCTGGACACATGATGTACGAGCTGAACCATTGTAGCAGTAGCCACATGCCATATTACAAGAAAAATCCACCGGCGTAATAAGCATTTTTACAAGCAATCCCTTCATCGTGATTCCCCCTTTTCCTTTTTTGAGAAAAGGGGCGAGAAATATCTCGCCCCAGCCTGGTCAACCTATCCGTTAGCCTCGTAATCACACGGATCACAGTCATCAGCAACACACATTAAAAATTCGTTGCCAACTTCTTTTCTCAGATGATTGACTATCGGATGGTCGATAAGTTCCCCGTTGTTCATACTCGTGCCTTCCTTTCTCCTATCTCATATTTAGTTGTAAAATCCATCATCCCGAAATAGGTAGAACGATGTTACTGCCAATAGTATATCATATTTCTGTCCAAAAGTCAAAACATCGATTTTAGTTCGAAAGTAAAATCCCCTTGTTGAAAACAATGAGAAATCATGAGGTCTCTATTTGTGGTGCGCGGGAGAGGACTCGAACCTCCAAGCCCTTACGGGCGCCACCACCTCAAGGTGGTGCGTCTGCCAATTTCGCCACCCGCGCATAGTCACGATTTTAAACTAAAAAAAACTTTTCGTCCAATACTATTCTCCTATAAATTCAAAATCCTCTCCTTTGAGAACAATTTTCACCTTACTCCCACGATCAATCGTCCTTGAAAGAATAGCCTCAGCAAGTGGTGCTCGCAATTTTTCATCAATCACGCGTCGCAATGGCCGCGCGCCAAAGGCTGGATCATAACCAAGTTGTACTAATTTCTTTACGGCAGCATCATCAATTTCAAGCTCCATCCCCTGCCGTTTTACAATTTCAACAAGCTCGTTTAAATTCAAGCGCACTATTTTATCAAGATCTGCCGTACTAAGATCCTTAAAAACAATAATTTTTGAAAAACGATTCAAAAGTTCAGGCTTAAAAACATCGACGAGTCGCTTTTTGAGATATTCGGCGATATTCGTCATTGACTCCCCTTTTGAAAGCGATTCGTTGATAATGTCAGAGTGAGCATTCGATGTACCAATGATAATGGTATTCGTAAAATCAACGATACGACCCGAATTATCGGTCAATCGACCATCATCAAAAACCTGGAGAAAAAGATTTAAAATATCCGGATAGGCCTTCTCGAATTCATCGAGCAATATAAGACAATATGGTTTTTCTAAAACAGCGTCAGTGAGCGCCCCACGTATCATACCGTCAGGAGATCCGATAAATCGGAAAAAACTTTGTTTATCTTGATATTCCGTCATATCAAACCGCACCATCATTTTTTCGGAGCCAAACTGAATTTTTGCAAGAATTTTTGCAAGCTCTGTTTTTCCGACGCCCGTCGGACCGACAAAAAGAAAACTCGCAATAGGGCCGCCAGGACGCACAAGCCCACTCCGATATTCACGCAATGCCTGAGAAACCGCTTTTACCGCCTCTTCTTGATCAATAAACCGCTCATGAATCGTATCTTCTAAATGAAGCAGCGCTTGTACTTCTTCTCCTTCTGCTTTATGAATCGGAATATTTATTTTTGTTTCGGCGGTCGCAACAACACGATCAGGACATAACATCTTTTCGCCACGCTGTTCCGCATCAACAAGTGCACTCTTCAAAAGTTCTTCTGCGCTTGATGGTAAAAATTTATTCCTGAAATATTTTTTTGCAAGCGCAACAGCACATTTTATAGAACCAAAACTGATTATAATGCCCGTTTCGTTTTCAAGAATCAAACTCTCATATGAAAGAAGTTTTTCTGCTTCAGTGATAGTGATCTCATTTACTCTCACTATTTCAAATGCGCCCGTAAAATCACTCCGCGGCTCGATGCATTGCTTAAATTCCTTTGGATAAGTAGAACCAATAACGGGGAATGTATTATCCATAATAACCGGCATCAAAGCATCAGCAGCAGAAAGATACGCTGTTCCCGATGTCTTCAGAAGATTCTGAATATCTGAAATATAAAGAATGACATTGCCAGCCATATAAATTTCCTCAACAATTTTCTTTATCCGTGCATGTAGCTCTTCGGATGATGCACCAGCGACAAGATTTTGAAGCTCCAAACAAACCAAGCGTTTATCAAAAAGAATGTTTGGCACATCGTCCTGTGCTAAATCAGCAGCAAGATGATTTACCAAGGCTTCTTTACCAATACCTGCCTCGCCCACAAGAATGACATTGGGATTAATGGGACGCGCAAGGGTTTCCACGATTCTCTCATATTCCGCAGAATGACCAACAAGAAATCCCGACTGACCTTCTCGAGCACGATCGGTAAGATCGATGCTATATTTGTCGAGTTCTGGAGTTGGTCGCGATGTCCACGCACGATTCATAATTCGATGCTTGATATATTTGTGCGAATCTATCGTGAAACCGCCTAATACTTTTGGAAGTTTTGAAAACACCCCTCGACGAGAAGAACTCAATATCAAAGCTTTTTCAAGATCACATGCCTCAATAGAAAAAATGGTAAACATCCGAGTAATATATCCGTTTTCTATTTTTCCAAGCCCAGAAAAAAGATCAGTAAGTTCGATAAAATCATGTCCCGAGGCAAGCGCCTCATAAAAAGCCGCGCCAACAAGCGCTTCTGCGTTTTTGCGATAGATTTCTGGAGTGCCAGTCTTTTTGTCCTTGCTTTCCATAAGAAAATCTTCGAGCTTCTGCCTAAACTCTTTTGGAGATACATCGAGTCTGCGCAAGCCTTCTTCAATTTGCGAATAATCAAGAAGCTGACGAATAACTTCCAAGAAAAAATCTTCTTTGGTGATAACGCTTCTATCAAATGCTCTCTCAAGTACGGAAAACGCCCGCGGTCGTATTACTTTTGCTAAATTTATCTTTCCGCTTGAAGGAAGTCTCGCAAACGGAATATCTCCTTCTCCATTATGAACAATACGATCAATGAAGAAGATGCAAAGCAATAATCCAAGGCAGTGCAAACTACCAATATCCGAGATGAGAAAAACAACGGTTACGGCAATAAGCGTCAGATAAAAAACATATCTCATAACACGGACCAAAATTCTTCCCGCAAGCGTCATGCCGAGACGCGGGTCAGAAAACGTTATGCTTAATGATGGATTTTTTTGTTGGCTTGATAGTGTCATAATAATAAATATTGATTATCTTCGAACAGCATAGATTATGAGTACTACCGGAATACTAATCCAAACAAAATACAGGAAAAGAAAAACAATCATCACAATGCAGTAAAGCGCGCTTCCGATAATAATCCTGATTGAACGAAAAATAATTCCCAAAACTCTCCCAACAATACTGTAGTCCTTATAAAGCGGTTCAAAAAAATGCCGCAACGTGACTTCCACGGCAAAGGTTTTATCCATCTCTCTAAGCGCGGAAATAAACCGGCGTGCCATAAAACGCGAACCATCGACATACCAATGTCGAAAAAAATCAAAAAATCGATAAAGAAATCGTTGGAAAATATAAATGAAGGCAAAATCCATGTTTAAAGTATATCAGAAATAGCCTCGTTTTGTCTTCACTGACTGAAATCACTAAAACAATCCTTGCTGTTTCTCTTTTTCCGGTGTTGGCTTTGCAATTCTCGCCGGACCAATGGAAACTGCTGACGTGATAATTTCGGGAACAAGATCACCCTTAAGAATATTGGGGAGCTTCTTAAAATCCTCTTTCAAAAGAAACATCATTTTCTGAGGTGAGCGAAGTGCTGCAGCAGGATGAAGCACTGGAAAAATAAGATAATTCTCCGACTTAAATATATTTCCATGATCACGCATTATCTTCGCTTCCGGCAAAAAATAATTCATCGCAAAACGACCGAGCGTAATAATAATTTTTGGTTTTATGATCTCAATCTGTCGTGTGAGATACGGCTTATACGCCTCGATTTCTTTCGGTAATGGATCACGATTTTCCGGCGGTCGACGTTTCACTATATTCGTAATATAAACATCTCCGCGCCGCCAACCAATACTTTTCATCATTTCATCCAAAAGCTGTCCCCCACGCCCAACAAACGGCCGTCGCAAACGATCCTCATTCATTCCTGGCGCTTCGCCAACAAACATCGCCTCGCAATCAGGATTTCCTTCGCCAAAAACAAGATTCGACTGCAAAAGCGGCAATGACCGATCCGCAGCGATTTTGGATTCAAGTCTTGTAAGCTCAAGAAGATTATCGCTCATAGAAAGAATTCATCTTCCATTTTTCGTATTGCTTCTTTGTCTGTTCCTGTTCTTTTTTTAATGCTTCATACTGCTCATAAATATGAGATTGTTCCTGATCGAGCTTAACATTCATCTGCTTTTTAATGTCATCAAAAAAAACGTTAAGTGAAACCGTTTCGCCCGGCAGCTTCAATTCAAGTCCACGTTCTTTTGCAGTAGAAAGCCATAAACGAACCATTTCCATTTTTTTATCCAATATAATTTGAGGATCTCTTTCCAGTTCTTGTAATCTTTCCTGGAGTCCTTGTTTCTGTTCTTCTATCGTCGCTGTTTCTTTCTCTCGTTGCTTTCTTTTTCCACCTAAAAATCCGTCTCCTTCACTTGTGGCTCTTCGATTAATCAATAATAAATCTTCTTCGATTTTTTGGAGTTTCTGACGCGCTTCATACGCTTCTGTTCGCAAGCTCTGGAGATTCGTCTCTGGCGTGGAATCGAAATATAATCGGCCTCTTTGATTAGTAGAAAGCTGCTCACCTACTTGTCCTTCCAACTCCAAAGTTAGCACATGAAGACTTGGAAGTAACTCCTTGGAGAGTTTTTGCATCCATAATACTTTCTCAGCGTCTTTGATGTCTTTCCTTTGGTCATATTCGAATTTTGAAAATTTTCCCGAGGCCCAATCCATTTCAATTTCATCACAAAATTGTTCCTTCAATGATGCTGCTGTTTTTTCAAGCTCCTTTCTTTGTTTTTTCAAGCCTGCCTTAATCTCAGAAAAAGGAGTGCTACACAAAGTTGAATACGTCTTGTAATCAAAACTCAATTGTGATGTTGAATTATTATGAGAAAATCCTAAATCATATTTAGATTTAATCTCGGCCGCACCCAAAAGACCATTTCTTTCTTCTTTTATTTTATCCAAAAGCTCCTCGGGAGTCGTCAATATTTCTTGAAATCTCCTATAAAACCCAGCCTGCTCAGCTAAAATTATTACCATTCTTTCTGGATTATTCAACCGGGTCATATGAACATGCGTCCGAGTGCTTTCATCAGAGCTTATTTTCGGAAAAACATCCTCGGAATTTCCGCGATAAATCTTCTCGAGAGACTGCTCTTCGTTGGAAATAGTTTTTTCCAAAAACGTTTCTGGCGTCACCTCTCCAGCTCCAAGTCCGATGCCTAATCTAATCGAATTATTTTTACCTTTAGCATCAATAAAAGCCTCGGCTAATTCTCGTGCACCACTATAGTGCTCACGAAAATAATTACTCACTTCACGAAATAATGGCTTTTTGGGATCATCTCCCAAAAGCTCCGCAAGACGACCTATTGTTTTTTCTTTTTCTTGTTGTAATTCTTTTAACTCCGAACGGATTTCGTGCCAACGTTTTGGCAAATTCTCAATCGTTTCTACTGCTTCTTGCAATTGTGATTGACCGCTTCTCTTTTTCTCTTTAGAAATTTCTTCGTCAACAAATTTATCATAATATTCTTTAATTGCGCTTTTCACTTTTTCCTCGCCATATATTTCAATATCTTTAAAATCACCCTCTTTAACTGGTCGAATCTTGTTTATTTCCTCTCTTGATACCAATTCGGAAAAATAAAGCTGCTGCCGACGCTGTCCCACTCGTTCCAAAATTTCCGCTCGTAACGCTTCTTGTCCTTCGGGAGTTTGATAATATCGTTTCTTTCGTTCATCTCCCAGCTCTTGAAGAATTCCCTCTAGAGCGCCTGTAATATCTCTATAAGTAAGTTTTTGTGGATCGTTCGGCTTTTCCGCCACAATCGCTTCGCGAGCAGCTACCTTTGTTTGTCGTCTCGTGCCGATTTCCTTACGTGCAGATTTCTTTTTTTCAATATGCGATTCTTCGAGCTCTTTTACCATTTTTATCTCTTCTTGTCCGGAATATTCTTCAGCGCGAAGCAAATCACCAAAAGAATGTATTCCTTCTTCGGCTAAAAGTGCACGGAAAGTATCGTTGGCAAACAGCTTTTCCACCTCGGCAGTTGCTTTTACCAATGCTCGTCCTTCTTTTTTTGCCCCTGATACCGAGACATGCGCTTGTTCGTGTGTTTTCTCGAGATCGTCCAAAAGCAATCGCATCTTTTCGGCTTTGGCATCAATCTCTTTTATTGATTTTCTCAAATCGGCAAGGTGTAGTTCCTCCGTTTCCTGTTTTTGCAAACGCTCTACTTCGATAATGGCGACTTTTTGCTCTTGCTCCTCACGCAATTGTTCGGCCTCCCTAGTAGCCACTTTTTCACGAAGAACATCTTCTAAACTCATATAATTAAATGAAGTATCTTATTTCCTTTATTCTACATGAAATACATGAAAACAAAAAGATAATAAAAGGCCCCAATAGACTTTTGATCTATGGGGCCATTGGACTAAGCGAGTATGGTTGATTTTTTAGTTGTGGGAAAACTTCCCTCTCTCGATGATATTCAGATAGAGCCGGCGCATGGTTTTTGTCCCGCCGCAAGGACAAAGCGCAACGTTTGATAAGAAAAATTTACTGCTGCGAATCATTGCTGTGTTCTTTTCTCTCTCGCAAGAGCAAAAAAGAAACAGTATTCGCTCCGGCGGAAGGCCAAATTTAATTGCACAATCAAGAATCTTTTTCACATTATCCTGAGTAAAGAAAACAATATGCTCAAGACTTTCCAGATTGCCTTGAATCTTTTTCCAGAGTGTCTCGTCCTCAATGTTTTTGACTTTCTGGAAAAGCAGCACCTGGCCGCCGGTTGTGCCGATGTTCCAATCAAAATTTATCGGCTCATCATCCTCTTTGAATCTCTTGCCGATAAAAGTATGACAGGAAATCATCGCTACTTTCATGACCTTCTCCTCTGTTTTTGATCCTTTCAGTTCTGTGTCCACAAATCAGCAACTCCTTTTAAATTTTTAATGTCTGACCGAATCATTTAGTCCGATCATGACGCTTCGGTAAAATTGACATATTTGAATACAAAAGTCAAGAAAAATCATGTTCAATTTTTCATAAACCTTAACTAAAACGCCCCATATCGCCAAAACAGTCATATGGGATTCTGAGTTATTGCTCAAGAGGCATCTACGACAAAATTTGAAAATAAAACTTCAAATTAATAAGATTCGTCAACGATAATAATACCTGAACCACCAGCGCAACCATTTTGTTGACTAACTCCGCCTGCCCCACCAGATCCTACTGAATAAGAATAAGAACTGCCAGGAGAATTGATTATGCTTTCTGCATATTCTCCACCACCACCACCGCCGCCGTCATAGTTATTCCGTATTGTTCCACCCGAACCTCCTCCACCAGAATTCGTAGTAGGAGAATTACATCCCCAATCTTCATATTGCGCACGCCCTGATGCGCCCATTCCCAAAAAACTATTTCCTCCGCCGCCGCCACCGTTAACTCCTGAAGAAACACCTCCACCCTGTCCTGCAACTCTTATAGATGCAACACCGGAACCACCGGTTCCGCCCGCCCCTCCCGAAGCCCAACCCGCTCCACAGGTTCCGCCAATACTACATGCAGGAGCGCCAGAACCTCCAGCTGCATACACGGTGCCAAAATAGGTTGCAGTTCCTGGACTGCCAGCTGTTAAGGTACTGGCCGTAACAAGCCCCGCTCCCCCACCTCCGCCGCCAACCATTCTGATTCGTATCTGTCGTACTCCAGCGGGAGTTGTATAGGTTCCAGAACCAGACATAAATATCTGGCGAGTAGGAAGCGTAGTTCCTGCTATGGCATTCGCAGTAATCGTTCCGTTAACCTGAAGCGTCGTTGAAGGATTTGTCATTCCGATACCAACTTTGCCAGTATTATCAATCACAAGCGCATTATCATATGCTCCAGCGTTTATTTTGAATGGATAACGACTATCAGTAACATCCATGAAGCCCATCTGGTTGGAATCTGTGTACCATGTAAAAACCTTATTGCCGCTTACATTGAGCTTGATATTGCCATTCACTTCGAGTTTCTCACCAGGACTATTCGTTCCTATCCCTACATTGCCTGCAGTGTAATACATGGAGGTTCCACTGAGAAGCCAGAAGATGGGATTTCCATTGGGAGGTTGATTGGATCCAGGACTTGAGAAAGCAAAGATACTTATGGCGCATGCAAATAAGCCGATAGCAATACTAAGGAATAAGACTTTGAGATTGTTTGAGATGAAAGCCTTTGCTTTTTTCGAATTCATTATGTTTGATTATATCATAATGATTTAAATAGTTTTCCTCTTGTTATATTCCGTGAATACGGACTCATGCACGCTTTCAGTCTTTTCCCCCTTTGTCATCCTGGTGGAGACCAGGATCCATGCTTCCAATTCTTCGCCTTCCTCTTCACTTTTTAATCCTAGACCCGGATCAAGTCCAGGATGACAGATGAGAGAAAGAGTGTGAAGACAGAGATGTCTCTACTTCCCATATCCTGCTGATATAGAGGTGATGACGGGGGTTCCTGCTAAACTCGCTGCAGGAGATAGGGTGACTTGATATTGGATATAACTGTCTCCTGGGGTTACACAGTTTCCTGATGATAAGGTACTTCCTGA
>CAIWCR010000002.1 GCA_903911245.1 uncultured Parcubacteria group bacterium
ACGGTTTCACCGGCGGCGCGACTCAAGGAACCGGTAAAGGTGGTTGAGGCGGAAGAGGTGTAGGTGAAGACGGGATCCGTATCGCCATACACTTTGCTTGCGGCGTTCGCGGTGACAGTGATCGTTTTTGCAGAGATATTTGCAGTAGTGGTGGCAGTACTATTAGCTACATAATTTCCGGAATCAGTGCCGGCTATAGAAATCCCAGAAACGGAAACAACTTTATTTGTTCCAACGCTTGAATCAGTAAACGCCGCCGAAAAATAATTCAGAGTTAATACATCGCCCGAAATACGATTATCATTCAAAGAAACTGTTGATGAGGTTGTTCCATCATAAATTTTATTTACGCCGGTCGCGCTCACAACCAAGGCTCTCGCAGTAACATTTGCTAAAACCACTGGTTGACTAAGAGCATAGTTAGAAGCTTTTACCCCACTAATCGCCAATCCCGAAACAGTAACCGCTTTGTTTGTTCCAATGTTTTTATCAGCAAACACTCCCGTGGCACTTACAGTATTCAAAGTAATCGTGTCTCCCACAACAACTCCCACCAAATTTGCTCCTGAAAAATTAAGAGTTGTGCTTGTCGTTCTATCATATGTCTTATCGGCCGTGATGCCAGCGACTGTCAACCCCTTGATAGTGATACTTGCCGATGTGGTCGGTTGGGTAAGTGTGTAATTAGATGCTGATAATCCCCCAAGGGAAAGACCCGAAACAGTAACAGCGATGCCCGTTCCTATGTTTGCGTTTGCAAAAGTGCCGCTTGCTGATGCGGTAGAGAGCGTAACGGTATCACCGGAAAGAATCCCTACAAGAGTGGCACTGCTGACACTCAATAATGCGGTCGTGGCCCCATCATAAACTTTATCGCTCGCCGTAATACCAGAAACGGTGAGATTCTTTCCAGTGATGGTCTGAGATAAAATACCCGAAGTGCTTCCCGTAAAATTACTATCTCCTCCATACACCGCAGTAACGGAATGAGGAGAACCAGAGACATTAAGCGTTGTTGTTGCAAAAGTAGCAATTCCTGGGTTTGCACCATTTAACGTTCCTGTTCCAAGCGTGATTGCTCCATCTTTAAAAGTAATTATCCCCGTTGGAGTTATACCAACTGCTGGAGTTACCGTCGCCGTTAGCGTTATAGAATTTCCATAAACGGATGATGTCGCCGACGAGCCAAGAGTAATCGCTGTTGTCGCCTTGTTTACAATAAAAGATTGAGTACCCGATATTCCTCCTCCAGGCGCAGGATTTACAACAGTAACCGCATTTGTGGCAGGAGTTGAAAGATCAGACGAAAGAATGACAGCAGTAAGCGTCGTGCTTGAAACAAAAGTAGTAGTTCTTGCCAAGCCATTCCATTGAACCGAGGACGAAGCATTAAAATTCGTTCCAGTAAGCGTTAGTGTAAAATTGTTGCCCCCCACAACCGTCGAAGAAGGAGAAAGAGCAGTAAGGGCGGGGACGGGATTTGCCTGTATTTCGGTAAGAGTTCCAAAATTTGTAGAATTCTTATTAGCGCCAGTAATATTGGCAGTCCCGTTATAGGTTATATTACCCGAAGCGAGTGGCGAACTCGCACTAGGAGCAACTTTAATACCAGACCACGTGACGACATCCTTACATCCACCACTCGATGCCCGCGTTACGGTTACCGTTATACTAGAAGCACCTGGGGTAACCATCTGAGAAGAGGAGCTATTTAGCTGAGTAGTCTGACTTGCGGAACAGGTCGTTGACGTCGTAACCGTGGCAGTAACGCTATTAGCAGAAGTTCCAAATACAAATCCCGTTGGGGCATTCAAAATAACGGTCCCATTATGGATATCACCAACTGAATTTTCAGTAATAATCGGTCCTGTAAGCGATGTAAAAGGCCCCCCGACAGTATTTGATGGAATTGCGTTTCCGCCGGCTGCCGGAGTAACGACAACCGCAGCAAAAACATTTCCCACATTGGCAAAAAACAAAATTGTTATTGCAACGACAAAAAAAGCTATCCTTTTGTAAATGAGCTTCATGTATTAATTTTTAGCTTATTATATTATTTACCAAAAGAATACCATATCTTTTTTTTCAAGACGAATACTCTAAAAATGTCCGGCGCCCCTTAGACGACGCATACAAAAAGAACGGCATAAAGCCGTTTTTTAAATTCACCTTTTTTGCGCGGAAAGGGAGGGATTCGAACCCTCGGTACCTTGCGGTACACAGTCTTTCCAGGACTGCCGTTTAAACCACTCACGCACCTTTCCTTGTGCACGCTTATTGTGCCCCGAAATTGTTTTTAGTTCAAGGGAAATAACGATTCTTTCTTCAAATTAGCCGCCGCCACAACAATGGCGATAACAGTAAATAAATAAGAAACATCCATTATCGGGATAAAAAGCCAAAGCAGCGTAGTAATAATAAGCGGAAGCGTCATAAGATGAATTCCTAGTTGATATGATTTTTTATATCCAATGTCAGCGTCCCTCATGCGCACAAGCGCCCAGACAAGCAGTGCAAAAATAAAAAGATAAACAAGATTCAGCGCCATCCCCACAAAAAGCACGACAGGGAGAAAAATAATAATAAACCAATCAACGATGGCGAAGTATGGTTTTATCTTTTGGATAAACGAACCAACTATTCCCTTATCAACAACAAACGAGACATTCGAGCTGATAGGCTGAATAACAACGCTTTGATCTTTCATGTACGCTATTGAGTCTCCGGTAACAAGAAGGATTGTCCGGTCTTTATAAAAATCATCAATAGAAAAATGGTTTTTAGTATCAATCACAAACAAATTTTCGAGCGATGAAGAAGTGTTTCCATATGATGATAGCCCATCAGCCTTAAGCTCGTCAGGAATTTTCAGAAAATATGGCTCAGCAACGTTTGTTGAAACCTTGCCATGATCGACAACAATTCGAAACCCATCATTAGGGTAATAATCAATAATTTTTGTGCTCGCGGTTATGAGGAACGAGTTAACAGTGGGAATAACAGAAAAAGAAAGCACGATCGTCGAAAATAGCGCGAGACATACCGCCAAAAATAAAAAATATTTTATTGAATATGAAAACGGCTTCTTGAGAAGCGACGAATAATATTCCGGTCCATAAATACTTGCCCGAACTTCTTTTAAAAAATTCATAATCATTATTCTATTATACGAATCATTAGGAATGAATAATAGTGCCTCGAAAATCTTTTCCCCTCAAAAGGTTTCCAAAATTTTTGAGATCTCTCCCGTCAATGACAATAGCATCGATTTCCTCCCTTTCACCAAGCGTGGCACCAACTGGATCAACAGGAACATGTAATCCTGGCGTCCATTTTCGCGGCACGATTTTTCGATATTCACGCCAGCTTAATTCATTAAATGGTTTTGCATCGATATGCTTCATATTATCCTTGTCATAAACATGTGACGGTTTCCCGGCAATAACAACTTCCGAAGCGCCGTAATCGGCAGCAATCTGTATCGCAACATAATCAGTCGACCATCCTGGTCGCCAACCTGAAGCAATAGTTATTGGATATCGTAAACGCGGAACTTTTTTCCGCGAATCCATCACGATCGGATCCGCAATATCACGAAAGATGGTTCGTAGAAGATGGCCGTGAAGACGTGTCGCATGAATACCGATCCAATCTTTATCTTCGTCGGTAATTTTTACAATTGCCGATGCGGCGCTTTGAAAACGACGAGAAAGCGCTCCGCCACCAATTACTATCACAAACTGTACGTCCTTTTTGATAAACGGTTCAAGAAATTTTTTGAACTTCTTGAGAAAGACAGTATTGATTTCATCAGGATGAACAATAGATCCACCAAGAGCAACAATAACTATTTTATTAAAAGAATGCTTCATTTAGTGTGGTTTGTTTTTTTCTGTTTCTTTAAAAAATCTGGATCCTGGATATTTCTCGCAAGCTCGAAATTCCAGGACGACAGAATTTCTAAGCTCATCCCTTACTAAGAAATTCTAGCCGGCTTTTCAAGCGCTGCGATGCGCTCTTCAATTGGGGGATGAGTCATAAAAAGCTTGTGCCACCATGAAATCTGCTGGCCCTTAAATGGATTATCAATCCATAAATGCGCAGTAGAATCTCTTGCGCTCGCCATTGGTACATTATCCTGTTCTATCTTTCGTAAAGCCGAAATAAGTCCTTCTGGATAACGAGTAAGCAGCACGCCGGAAGCATCGGCAAGTGATTCGCGCCGTCTCGAGATGGCAAGCTGAATAAGCATTGTTCCGATAGGAGCGAGAATCGAAAGCACGATGGCAAAAATAAAAAGTCCTTCCCCTTCCTTGTCATTATTATCACGACGGCCCATGCCACCCCAAAAAAGCGAATGCAAGAATATATCGGCGATGAGCGAAATAATCCCTGCGAGTACGGCAGCAACAGTAGAAACGAGAATATCACGATTTCTCACGTGAGAAAGTTCATGCGCAAGAACACCCTGTAGTTCCGTCTTATCAAGTCTTGCAAGCGCGCCCTGGGTCACTGCAATCGCCGCGTGTTTCGGATCGCGACCCGTTGCAAAGGCATTGATCTGCTGTTCTTGAGTGATATATACCGCAGGCATCGGAATCCCCGCGCCAATACAAAGATTTTCAACGGCATTCCATAAAATCGGGTTATCTTTTTTTTCTATCTGCTCTGCGCGCGCCATAGAAAGTGCGATGCCCGCCGAATAGTAGTAGCTAATAAAAGAATAGATAATACTGAAAATGACTGCAAAAATAACAATACTGTAGTCGTTATAGATATAGGAAAACATCCAGCCGATTCCTGCGACGACGGCAAAAAACACAAAAAATAAAAGCCACGTGCGATAGATATTTGATGATTGATAGTCGTATAAATTCGCCATAAAAATGGTAGCTAGAATCTAATTATAGAATCTAACGACAAAAAAATTAGATTCTCTCCTCTAAAATTTTACTTGCACGGGCTGCTTCTCGGCTTCAGTGAGATCGTTTCCAAAAAAGTCCATTTGCTTGAAACCAAAGAGGTTCGCAATAATATTTGAGGGAAATCCCTGAATCTTTGTATTCAGATCACGCACCATGCCGTTATAGAATCGGCGCGCTGCCTGGATTTTGTCTTCGGTATCGGTTAATTCGTTCTGTAAATTCAAGAAGTTCTCATTTGCTTTTAATTGTGGATAATTTTCGGAAACGGCAAAAAGCGATTTCAACGCTCCCGAAAGCTGATTTTCCGCTCCCGCCTTCGCTGAGCCCGTTGCCTGCATCGCCTGCGAGCGCGCTTGAGTCACTTTTTCAAAGACGCCTGACTCATGTGCCATATATCCCTTTACCGCTTCCACGAGATTTGGGATGAGGTCGTAACGACGCTTGAGCTGTACATCAATATCAGAAAATGCTTCTTTCGCTTGATTTCGCAAGCTAACAAACCCGTTGTATTCAAACACAAACCACAACACGACAACCGCGGGAACAATATATAAATAAATCATACGATGACTATAGCAGAAATTGGGAATGTCCACAATCAAACAGCCCCGAAAAAATCGGGGCTGTTTGATATAATATTGGCTTGTTTTAGTAGTCTTCTCCTCCCATACCCATTCCCGGCATGCCTCCCATTGGAGGGTTTTTCTTCTCCGGAACATTGGTTATCGCGGCACCAATAGTGAGATAATTTGCAGAAACCGACAGAGCATTAATGAATGCCGTTTTTACAACTTTAAGTGGGTCAATAATGCCGTCCTCTTTCAGGTCTCCCATTTTATTGGTAAGCGCATTAAATCCTTTCCACGGCTCATTTTTTCTGCGACGCAATTCATCGATAATACGATCCGGCGACTCACCACTATTCGTAACAATGGCACGAATAGGGGCTTCGAGCGCACGAGTGATAATTTGGGACGCGGCATTTGCAACCGTTTTTACATCGTTTTCGTTATATGTCGTCACAGTACTTACATTGAACAATGCAATACCGCCGCCAGGAACAATTCCCTCTTCCATTGCAGCGCGTGTCGCAGCGACAGCGTCTTCAACGCGCTGTTTCAATTCTTTTTGCGCTGATTCAGTAGGTGCACCAACCTTAATAACAGCAACACCACCGGAAAGCTTTCCAAGCCGTTCCTGAAGTTTTTCCTTATCAAAATCTGAATCTGTCTTTTTCAACTGAGCCCTGATTTGGGCGACACGGCTTTCGATATCTTTTTTATCACCTTTTCCATCAACAATAATCGTATTATCCTTATTTGCGATCACGCGATGTGCACGGCCAAGATCACTCAATTCAGCATTTTCAAATTTTTTACCTACCTCTTCGGAAATAAATTGAGCTCCTGTTATCGTTGCAATATCTTGCAACATTTCCTTGCGACGATCACCAAAACCAGGCGCTTTTACCGCAATAACATTGAAAATCCCGCGCAGCTTATTTACTACAAGCGTTGCTAGTGCTTCGCTATCGACATCTTCAGCAACGATGAGAAGTTCCTTTTTTCCGCT
>CAIWCR010000003.1 GCA_903911245.1 uncultured Parcubacteria group bacterium
CACTCCTCTTAGCTTCTGGACTTTAGAATTGCTATAATAAATCCATATGAACTTGAAAAAAACGAATGCTTTCCTCTTGAATAATCTGAGGGTTGTATTCTTCAGTATTATCATAGGCTTATTTGCCTGTGCCATAAGCATATTTGCATTCTCAAGTCCTGGATCCAATCAGCCACCAAACGGAACACCAACTTTCTGGCTCCTGAATGGAACCTCTATGTATTATTCGAATGGTAATGTGGGAATAGGGACGAATAATCCAGCGGCGTCTTTACAAATTGTTTCTACGGCGCCGAGTTTGGATTTATCTCTTCCTGTCGGAACTTGGGGAGGGACAAGTTCTATTACCTTACATGGTGTATTTCCAACTTCTGATCCAACGAATTATTCGGTAGGGATTATCTCAGTGGGCATGACCACTACGAGTTGGGCGAACTCATACATAGACTTTCAGGGACGCCTAGGCAATGGTAGTTTAGCTAGTGTAATGCGGATATTAAGCGGCAATGTCGGCATCGGGACAACGAATCCATCCACCACATTACAGGTGAACGGAACTGTTACGGCTTCAGGGTTCGCGGGTCCTGGTTCTGTTCCGGGATATGCAGTTATGGCATTTTATACTTCTACGTGCCCCACGGGATGGGTATTGGCTGACGGTACAAACAGCACGCCCGATTTACGTGGTATGTTTATAAGAGGAGCAGGGGCGAATGGTACGCGAGCTACGGCAAATGGAACATATTATACTGGAACATATGGAGGATATCAGAATGATCAAATGCAGGGATTTTATAATTCACTTGATGGCGCCCCAGACTATCAGGTGAGTCCTGGAGGGGGAAGTTCAAATAGATTAGCAGTTTCAAATGGTGCCAATAGTGGAGCTGGGTGGAATAAGCCAGTATCAGACGGCACAAACGGGGCGCTGAGAATGGGAGCGGAAACGCGCCCGGCAAATTATTCATTGACATACTGCATGAAGTCTCCGTAATGGCGAGTAGTGTTGTGCTTTGTTACTCTTTTGATTTCGTTCCTGAAATACACTTAGGATACAGAAAGCCCTTGTCTTTTGCGCGGGGCTTTGCTATCATCAACCCACTATGGATTTATTAGTTCAAACAAGAGAAAAGTTCGGAAATGCGACCAAGGCGCTTCGACGCGAGGGATTTGTTCCTGCGGAATTATATGGCCGTGAAATGAAAAATGAGCATTTAATGGTTCCTATAAAAGATTTCACAAAAGCGTTCAAGGAGGCTGGAACGAGTACTGTTTTGTACCTTCTCGTTGGTAAAGAAAAGAAACCGGTGATTATTCATGATGTTGTGAAAAACCCTCTTACGGGCGATGTTGCTCATATTGATTTTTATGCTGTCAGAATGGACGAGGTTATTACTGCAAGAATCCCGCTTGAATTTATAAACGAGGCTCCAGCAGTGAAGGAAAAAGCAGCCATCATCAATAAATCGATGTCAGAAGTCGAAGTTGAGGCTTTACCGCACGATTTGCCGCACTCGTTTATTGTTGATCTTTCCTTGCTTGATGATCTCGATAAGAGTATTTATGTGCGTGATATTAAAATTCCAAAGGGCGTAAAGGTTCTCGTTGAAGGGGACACTGCTATCGCAACGGCGACGCCGCCGCTTTCCGAAGAAAAAATAGAGGAACCCTCAATGGATGTTTCTGCGGTGAAGGTTGAGAGCGAGGAAAAGAGAGCCGAACGAGAGAAAGAAGAATAGAAGCAAAGTCTTTCATAACCCTCCGATTTATTCGGGGGGTTTTTGTTTGGATGTTTCAAAAGAAATTCCATATTCTCTTTTTTGGTGTATAATGTAATCAATGTCGAGACCGCGCTTTAAAATAGTCCATACGGTTCTCGCGGCCATTTTGGGTCCCGCGAAACGAATTTCTCCCCAAAAGAATGTTGTTCTTTCTGGTCAGAATTTATCCCACTCGCTTGAGAGCCTCCCTCAATATCAGAACGTCTATTCTAAGACGGAGTCTCGCCTTTTAAAGCCGAAGGTTTTGGTTGATGTTGCGCCGCAGGGATTATCGAGTGTTACATCGAACACAACGTGGAGCGTCTTTTCATCGGTGCCGACGCGACTCAATTTATCGGAGAGTCGTATTTTTCGTTTTAGCGTAACAAAGCCAATTAAAATCGCCTTTATTACGGCGGCAGTCATTTTTTTATTTTTAGGGTCAGTTGATGCACCTACGGTTTTTACGAAAGCGTCAGGAAATACTACAAACGTAAACACCGAGCAGCAGCAGCTGCAAGAGCAACTCCAGCAACTACAGGGGCAGATTGATCAATACGAAAACCAGATCGCAAGCTATAAAAAACAGGGAAGCACGTTGAATAATCAGATTGCGGCATTGAATGCCAATATTGCAAAGGTTAATTTGCAAATTCAAGCAACGACATTGACGCTTAAGGATCTTGATAAAAATATTGCCGATACGCAATCGCAAATCGTTGTAACGCAAAGCGATATTATTGACAAGAAAAAGGGACTCGAAAGCCTTTTAAATAGTCTTTATAAAAATGATCAGGTAAGTTTGATTGAAATTTTTCTTAAGAATCCTCGGCTTTCTGATTTTTGGGATGATGCGCAAAATATCGAATTGTATCAAAACAATCTACGCGTTGCCGTACAACAAGTTACGGATTTAGCTGGTCAGTTACAAAATCAGGAACAGCAATTTGCAGCATCGCGCACTGATGCCGCAAGTGCTCAAGCATATCAGGCGTCACAAAAGGAACAAATTGCGGCTACAAAAACAGCAAAGAGTACACTCCTTGCAGAGACAAAAGGACAAGAATCAAAATATCAAGTTCTTTTGAAGCAGACCCAGGCAACCGCAGCGCAAATCAGGGCCAGAATCTTCGAGCTTTTGGGTGGTGGACAGCTTTCGTTTGAGGATGCTTATCAATATGCAAAAGTTGCATCGAATGCAACAGGAATCGATCCGGCGTTGATCCTCGCGGTACTTGATCGTGAATCGGCACTTGGTCAAAATGTTGGAAGATGTAACTACAAGACTGCAATGAGTCCATCAAATCAGCCGATTTTTCTTCAGATCGTGAGCGCGCTTAGTCTCGACCCGAATACACTTACGGTTTCATGTGCGAATGCCGATGGCGTTTATGGCGGTGCGATGGGACCTGCACAGTTCGTGCCATCAACGTGGGAGCTATATGCTGATGGCATTGCGAATATTACCGGACATAATCCGCCGTCACCGTGGAATGATTCTGATGCTTTTGTCGCGACCGGGCTTTATCTCAAGGACGCCATGACGGGATGTGCTCCTCTTTATACTTCACTACTTAGTCGAGAGCGGTGCGTTGCAGCGAAATATTATGCCGGTGGTCGTTGGAAGAATTACCTTTGGACATATGGAGAGGCAGTGGTTCAGCAGGCTCAGAGCTTTGCAAGCGATATTGCGACTATTTCAAAATGACCCAGATTCTTTTAGTGCTTTATTAAAAGAGCTTGGATTATTCTGGGTGTCGCTTCGACTATTTAGGCTTTCCGTCATGGAAAGAAGCACTCGGGAAACTATTCCATCGATTTATACGTTTTACCTATATAAACAAACGATGAAAATCTAATTATGAAGAATTTCAAAAAAATAACGCTTAAAAATGGCTTACGGGTTCTTTTTGTTCCTCGCCCTGAAAGCTTGGCCGCGAGTGTCCTTATTTTAGTAGAGGCGGGATCGGAATATGAAACAAAAAGGATTAACGGGATTTCTCATTTTTTGGAGCATATGACTTTTAAGGGTACCGTGAATCGTCCGCGCCCGGGACAGATTTCAGAAGAGCTTGACGCTCTCGGTGCGCAGTCAAACGCTTTTACATCGCAGGAATGTACGGGATATTATGCAAAAGTTGAAGGTAAAAAATTGCCTGATGTTCTTGAAATTGTTTCTGATCTCTACTTGAATCCCGTTTTTCATCCCGAAGAAATAGAAAAGGAAAGAGGGGTGATTATTCAGGAAATTAATATGTATGAAGATAATCCGATGCGGAACGTGCATGATATTTTTTTCTCGCTTCTTTATGGCGATCAACCGGCAGGCTGGAATATTGCCGGAGAAAAAGAGATTATCAAGCGTCTTAGTAAGGATGATTTTGTGGCGTATCGCGCCGAGCGGTATGTTATGTCGAAAACATTAGTTGTTGTTGCTGGGAAGTTTGATGAAAAAAAGACACTTGTTCAGATAAAGAACCATTTCGAAAAACTTCCAAAACGCTTTGCTGATGCTAAGAAAAAAACAAAAGAAAGCCAGAAAAATCCTGGAATATTACTCAAATTCAAGAAATCAGAACAAAGTCATCTCGTGCTTGGTTTTCGTGCATTCAATCTTTTTGATAAGCGGCGCTATGCCATTGAGATGCTTGCTGATATTTTAGGCGGCGGTATGAGCTCTCGAATGTTTAAGCGTGTACGCGAACAGCTAGGCGCCGCATATTATGTGCGGGCGAGTGCTGATCTTTATCTTGATCACGGGACCCTCTCTATTTCTGCGGGTGTTGAGAATGAAAAAATTGATATTGTTGTCGCAGCAATTCTTGAAGAATGCAAAAAAATAAGAGAAGAGCTCGTGCCTATCGATGAATTTCGAAGAACAAAAGATCATCTCGTCGGAAATCTTATTCTTGGACTTGAAACTTCCGATGAATTGGCGAATTATTATGGTGGGCAGGAAATACTGACGAAGGAAGTGATGACGCCGGAGGAAATCATAAAGAAGATACGAGAGGTAACGCCTGAGGATGTTCGAAATGTTGCGCGCGCCATAATGAGCGACCCAAAATTAAACTTTGCGGTTATTGGTCCGTATAAGAAAAAAGAACGATTTCAAAAAATTATGAAAATCGGAAGATAGAAGCGATGAAGCATATCATTGAAATTTCATGGGGAAGTCTATGGCGGATATTTATTTTTGCTTCTTTTGTTATGGTTTTGTTTCTTGGCCTCCAAGTTGTTCTTGGGCTTTTTCTTGCGATTGTTATTTCATCGGGGCTTGAAGGCGTGATAAACCGGTTTGAAAGAATTGGTCTGCCTCGAAGTATTAGTGTTATTCTTCTTTTTTTAGCTGCCGTTCTTTCCATAATCCTTCTTATCTATATGGTTCTTCCTCTTGCGATTGTCGAGCTGAACACTATTATAGGAGTTGTTGGAAAATCGGGTGGGGGATTAGGATTCTTATCTGGTTTTAGCGGGATAAAAACGGTGAGTGGTTTTGTTAATCAGCTTTCATCGCAGATCTTTTCAAGTAGTTCGACGCCGCTTGATTTTCTCTCGGGAGCTCTTGGCGGATTTAGTCTTGCTTTCGCGGTAATCATAAGCTCGTTCTACCTTTGTTTGAGTCGTGATGGCGTTGAGCGATTTCTTAAGGTTGTGATTCCTCCTGATTACGAAGTCGCTGCTTTGCGGATTTACGAGCGTTCACGAAAAAAAATGGGAGCATGGTTCCAGATGCAGATAGTCTCAAGTGTTATTATGGGATTCATTGTTTGGGGAGGATTGACGGTTTTAAATGTGAGATATGCCTTTTTTATAGGAATTCTTGCTGCCGTATTTGAAGTTGTGCCTTTTATAGGTCCTATTATTTCAGGAGCGTTTGCCGTGGCTTCTGCTCTTGCTGTTTCGGTATCGTTGGGAGTCTATACTCTTATCTTTTTCTTGATAGCTCAGCAGTTTGAATCTCATTTTTTGGTTCCGATTCTCAACAGTCGATCGGTTGGATTGCATCCTGTGATTGTTATTATTGCTGTTTTGATCGGTGCCGAGGTGGGTGGGTTTTTGGGAATCGTTATCGCAATCCCTGCTGCGGCAGTATTCCAGGAAGTTATTGAAGATTGGTCGACGCAGAAGCGATTGAAGTTTGCGAGTGACGAGTAAGTTTAAATATTTAAACACATGGACTACGAAAAGTTTTATATTACGACGCCGATTTATTATATCAACGATAAGTTGCATATCGGCCATGCTTATACCACGATTATTGCGGACACTATCGCGCGTTGGCGGCGCTTTCGGGGTGATGACGTTCTTTTTTTGACAGGAACTGATGAAAACTCGCAAAAAACTGTTGAAGCGGCGAAGAAAAGCGGCGAAGAAATTATTTCGTATACTGATCGATTGGCGGGAGCGTGGGAAACGGCATGGGAAAAGCTCCGCATTTCGAACACCGATTTTATACGAACAACTGAGGAGCGACACATAACAACGGTTAATGATTTTTGGGAACGGCTTCGCGCGGCTGATGATATTTATCTTGGCAAATATGAAGGACTTTACTGTAAGGGATGCGAAGCCTTTAAAAAAGAAGATGAGCTTGTCGATGAGTGTTGTCCAGATCATAAAACCGTGCCGGAATTTATTTCCGAAGAAAATTATTTTTTCCGCCTTTCGAGATATCAGAAGCAGCTTTTAGATTTTTATGAAGCGCATGGAGATTTTGTTGCACCGGCACATCGGTTTCAGGAAGTGAAAAGTTTTGTAGAGGGAGGGCTTGAGGATATTAGTTTTTCCCGCGAGAAGCAGGACTGGGGGATTCCTGTCCCGAATGATCCTCGGCAGGTTATTTATGTGTGGGCGGACGCGCTTGTTAATTATGTTTCCTCGATTGGCATTGAAGGATGGGAAGAGCATCCTGCAGATATTCATGCCGTTGGCAAGGATATTCTTCGCTTCCACGCTGTTATTTGGCCAGCAATGCTTATGTCAGCAGGGCTTCCTTTGCCAGGGCAGGTTATTGCAAATGGTTATTTGACGGTCGGTGGCGTTAAGATTTCAAAATCGCTTGGCAATGCCGTTGATCCGATGGATCTTGCGGAGCGCTATGGTGTTGACGCCCTTCGCTATTTTTTACTTCGCGAAGTTCCCTACGGTCATGACGGTGATTATTCCGAAGAAAAAATGAAAGAGCGTTATAATGCTGATCTTGCAAATGGTTTGGGAAATTTTGCGGCACGCGTTTCAACGCTTGCAGAAAAAGAAGAGCTAAAGGCATTGTCGCTTGATATTGAATTTGAAAATCAGATAAATGTGACCAACGGTGTGGTGGTGAAAAAAATGGAGGAATTAAAGTTCAACGATGCTCTTGCGGCAATATGGGAGCTTTTATCGTTTGGCGATCGGTATGTAAACGAGAAGAAAGTATGGGCCATCGTGGATAACGATAATCGCCGACAGGCAATATTTAATCTTGTAATGTTACTTGAGAAGGTTGCTATAATCCTCAAGCCATTTTTACCTGAAACATCAGAAAAAATAAGCAATGCATTTCAGCGAGAAGGGGACGTAATTTATGTAAAAAAAATAGACGCACTTTTTCCAAGAATAAAATAAGAGGTTAAAATACAAAAGAGCCAACAATCAAGCCGACTTTTTTGTATTGCCCTCTTTGAGATAAAAAATCCGCGCCTTGGTGGCGCGGGTATTTGTATTTTTATTCCTCTATTGTTTCCGTATAAAGACCGCTTTGTTGAGCTGCTCTAAAAAGTTTTTCATCAGGGGGTTCTTTCGAAGAAAAAACAATTCCAAATCTTTTTTTCTTTCCGACGATTTTTGATGCAAAAATTATGACTGGAGATTTTTTTTGAAGTCGAGCTATGCTCGGGTATTGACTCCATGATCCGTCCTTGTTTTTTGTTTCAATTGCTCTTACTACCATGACCTTATTATCCTTTTCTTTGCATAATAAAGAGTTGTATTGGTAATCGCATGGAAGTCGAATTAAATTGTTTTCATCAAAACGAATGAAAATATTTTCCTCGGGCCGATTTCTCAGGACGTTTCGCACCATCATTGTTTTTAACGTCATCTCGTCACCTCCCTTTTATTTATATATGTTCTATCCAAAACCTAACATGCTATGTGGCAGGAAATCAAGGATATCTTTTTTGTGAAATGTCGATATTGAATATTTTTTAAGCTCAAGATCCTTGAGTTATTTCAAAGAGTTCAGAATTGAATATTGGTCTTTGTTGGGGTGGCAGAGTTCCAATTCAAAAACTCAATATTATTTTATTTTTTTATTTCCCTCATCGATATACTCATAGTATTTTGGCACGATTTTGAATGCCAGAATGAATGCAAGAATTACGGCAAATCCACACATTATTGATGCTACTGCCGTGCGCGCTGGTGCGTAAATGGTATAAGCGATTCCCATGGGGAGCATGAATGAAAGATATCCAATAATACACCAGCGGAGAAGGCGATCGAGCATCTTGTTCTTACTTGTTTGTATCGTTTTCAGGGATTCCAAAATGGCAAACAATAGGAAGATGAAATAATAGAGTCCATAGAATTGATAGAGGAGTGCCGGCCCGCTAAAAACAATATAATTGCCGCCGCAAAATGCGCCCGTGACGCTTGTCGGCAGGAAGACGAAAAAGAGTAAAAAAACTCCGGTGATTATATAGCCCGCCCAGAGAAAAGTTCGTTTTTTATTGATAAGTGAAACGAGTTGAAGTCCTATTATTGGTAATAAGGTGATGGTCACGAGACCAAAACGAGACCAGAACATTGTTTCGATCCCTCCACAAATTTGATATTCGGAAAACTGGAAGACGCCCAAGAGGACAAGCGCAAGTCCGACCACTTTTGCAAAAAGGCCGCGTCGATATTTAAGGAGGGTATACGCCGCCAGGCCTATCTCGATAACCATAGTTGCGAACATTACCGGCGGAGAAAAACAGCACAGTGTTATGCTCGGTAGTTTTGTTTTTGATGGTATGAGATTGTTATCGGTAGTATCCATTGGTTATTCTTCTATTTTCTTTTTTACCTCTTTAAACTCGTTTTCTATCTCGGTAAATTTCCCTTTTGCTGTTTTGATAAGTGCAGCAGCATCTTTTACTTTTGCGAGTGCAACTTCGACATCGAGATCTTCCTGTTCATCAAACCAGTCGGTGATTTTCTGGATTTCTTTCAGATATTCTTTTAGTGTTTGTTTTTTTAGAGCCATTTTATTTTTGTATTTTTGATGTAATTCGGCCGTTATTAACTTGGGTTTCAATGGTGTCTTCAGATTGTAACGAGTTAATTTCTTTTAGTATTTTACCATTGTGACGCGTGATTGAATATCCGAGACGGAGCTGTCGCTCTGGATTGTTGCTTGTAATATTTTTTTGTGCGGCATCAAGTTGATAACGCGCCTGCTTGACCATATTTTCAAAGGAAGCGAGGATTGCATTTTTTTGGTAATCCATATGCTGGGCATCGCGTTCTATTTTTGCAGATATCGTATCTATCAAATGCGCAAATCTCCTTATCTTTTGGAATCCGACATCCCATGAGGCATTAATGAGATGAGCGGCAGCGGTTGGCGTTGAAACCATGTGATCGGCAGCGAGGGCGACCAGTGGAACATCTTTGTCATGTCCGATGCCGGCAATAACGGGAACAGGGAAGTCGGCAATGGCTCGGACGAGATTTTCATTATTAAACGCTTGAAGTGATTCAAGCGAGCCGCCGCCGCGGATTATGACGAGTACTTCTATTTTTTCCGATCGCATTGTCTTGACGGCAGCGAGAAGGTCTTCCAAGGCCGGCTGCCCTTCTACTTTTGAATTGACTAGTTTTATTTCAAATCCGTAGTGTCCGATATTATTGCAGAAATCGTGAATGACGGCTCCTTCGCGCGAGGTGATGACGCCGATTTTATTGACGAATTCTGGGAGCGCTCGTTTTCGTTCGGTCGCAAAAATGCCATCATCTTCGAGTTTTCTTTTTAAGGCGTCATAGGCTTTTTTGAGCGCTCCTTCGCCCACGAGTTCGATGGTTGAGGCAATGAATGATAGTCGTCCGGTTTTGGGATATACGTTTGGATGGCCCGTAATAATAACTTCCATTCCGCGTTCGAGTTTTACGCCGCACATTGCATATGCTCTCTGCCACATGATGCAATCAAGTACGGCTTCGCCTGAGGCGTCTTTAATGGTGAAATAGATATGGCCCGAGATAGGACATTTCATTTCAGAAACTTCTCCATGGATTCTTTTTTCGTAATCCTTGAAGAAAAGATTTAAATGTTCGATGTATTCTGCTACGGAAAATGTTTTTTTGATATCAAGTCCAAGATCGGTTTGCATAATGATAAAGAGTTAAGTGTTGAAAACGACAAGCAATATAGAAGAAAAGAGCGATGTTTTGTGTCGCTCTTTTCTGGTGTACATTTTTTCTATCAACTAATGATTATCTTCTCATCTATCCTTAGTCCATCCGCACTTTCAGTTTTTTCGTTTTCTTTCGATTTGCCTTTGGAAGACGAATAGTAAGAATACCGTTCTTAAATGAAACCGTTGCCCCTTCGGGGTCAACTTCTTGCGGAAGAATGACGGATCGTGCGAATCTTCCCCAATAGCATTCCTGATAGATGTAACTCTCACCTTTTATATCTTTTTCTCTCTGTCGTGATCCGCGAATAGTGACTGAGTCGGTCGTGGCGCTTATATCGATATTGTCCGGCTTCGCTCCCGCGATTGCTGATTCGACGACGATTTCTGTCGACGTTTGATAAACATCAACCATAAGCTTTCCTTCTGGTTCGCCATTATCCCAATCTTCTTTTTCTTCTATTTCCTCGGGTTCTATCATTTTTGGCGAAGCAGCTCGTGCGCGTGCAGCCGACACGGTGCCGGTTTCGGCTTTTGCGAGTTCTATTCCATAGTTTTCATCTGCGCTTGATTTTGCAGCGGCAAGACTTTCAAAAAATTTTTCTTCTGATGCATCCATGATAGTAATAGTGATTATTTTTTCGACGACTATTATTTTATTATTTTTTCTTTGAATTTAGAAAATCTAGCTGATTTTATTTTCTCAAAATCAATCAAGACAAAAAGTCCTGCGACGGTGAGAAAGATTACCGAATAAACAACGTTCTCGTAGTTAAGTATAAGATAATTGAATGACGCATGCAATATAGCGGCTATGCAGAGTCCTGAAAAAAGATAGCGAATCTTCTTTTTTTTGACGATACCGAGCGCCCAGTGGTAGCCGACGATTCCTGAAGCAAGCGAATGAAGTAGGGTTGCTCCCACAAACCGGAGTGATGATGTTTGGAATATGGCGCCGACGAAGTTAAGAGATTGCGGCATTGCTGCGATGGTGCCGATATTTTCGAGCGTTGCGAATCCGAGTGCGGCAACAATCGTATAAATCATGGCATCAATTGGCTCGGTAAAGCGGGGATCTTTATTGACTGCAAAATAAGCTGCGCCGAATTTGAGTATTTCTTCTATGAATGCGAGGCCGAGGAGAGAGATAATAGAAAGTTCGGCGATGTTTATTTCCGATAATGCTTTATTGAAAATCGTTTCCAGGGCAACCGCAAAGAGTCCGGCTATTATTCCCGTAAGAAACGCTAATGCGACGAGTCGTTTTGGTTCGGGATGAGGATCTTCGTCGAGATAGAAAACAAGCCATGCAAAGCCTGGCAGAAGCGCAAGAATAATTGAAAGACAAAACATGGTTTTATTTTACCATATTTGGAACGATGCCTCTTCTTGATAACTTTGAGATGGTTTTTCCCTTACCACTGCTCCACCATCAGTATTTTTTCAGGATGGAATTTTTGATATACCGCTTCGGTCACGAATGGCATGAACGGATGAAGAAGCTTCATTGATTCAAGAAGAAGATGCTCCAGAAGAACATACGTTTCTGCTTTTTCTATATCAGCGCCATCCTTCATTTTTTCTTTTTCAGTTTCGATAATTTTATCCGCGAGCGTGTGCCAGACATAGTGATATATTTTTTCGGCAGCAAGGTGGAATTCGAAATCGTCGATATGTTTTGTAGTTTCCGATTTCAATGCTTCAAGTTCGTCGATATACTCTTTATATTTTTCATTTATTGCCGTTTTTTCCATGCCTTCTGCATAATTCATTCTGATGAACCGTGCAATATTCCAAATTTTTGTCGAGAAATTTCGATAGCCGCGAATGCGATCTTCTGAAATTTTGATGTCGTTACCGGGCGCGGCACCGATGATAAGCGAAAGGCGAGTGGCGTCGGCGCCGTATTTGTTTGCCATCTCAAGTGGATCAATACCATTACCTTTTGACTTCGACATCTTTTGTCCTTTGATATCACGCACAAGGCCATGAAGATAAACTTTGCGGAATGGAACTTCGCCCGTGAGACACGTCGTCATGAGGATCATTCGCGCAACCCAGAAAAAGAGGATGTCGTAACCCGTCTCGAGAACCGAATTGGGGAAATAGGTTTTGAAATCATCTGTTTCTTTTGGCCAATTGAATACCGAAAATGGCCAGAGCCCAGATGAAAACCACGTGTCCAAAGTGTCGGCGTCCTGGATCCAATTATCTCCTTCGGGAGCTTCAACGCCAACAAAGAATTCTTCGGGATTTGATTTTTTATACCAAACTGGAATTTGATGTCCAAACCAGATTTGTCGCGAGATGCACCAATCGCGGAGATTATCAATCCAGTTGAAATAAATTTTTTCAAAACGATCGGGAAGGATTTGTATTTCGCCGCCTGTCACGGATTCTTTCATTAATTCCTTCAATGTTTTTTCCTCACCGCTTTTTACGTCTTTGAATTTCTTGTTAACGGCGATAAACCACTGTAATTTTGGAAGCGGCTCGACGATTGCTCCGGTGCGCTCGGCAGTGGAAATATTTTGTGTGACAACTTCTTCTCTTTCGAGAAGGTTATCCTTTTTAAGTTCTTCAACAATCCACTCGCGCGCTTCGGTTGTTTTTTTGCCATTTATTGGTCCTGCGATGGTCATCCTTGCATATTCGTCAATGACCTGGAGAAGAGGGAGGTCGTGTCGTTGTGCCATCTCCCAATCGATACTGCTGTGCGCCGGTGTGACGCCGAGCGCTCCTGTGCCAAAATCTTTTTCCACGGCATCGTCCGCGATGATTTTTATATGAAGTGGTGCGCCACAGAACAAAACGTCATATTCTTTTCCAATAAAATCTTTATAGCGTGGATCGTCAGGATGAACTGCGACGGCAGTATCGCCAAATTTTGTTTCGGGTCGTGTCGTTGAAATGGAAATCGGAAAACTTTTGTCATAGCGGAAGGTGTAAAGCTTTGCCGAACGTTCTTCATAAACGATCTCATCATCCGAAATAGTTGTTTGTCCTTTGGGATCCCAATTTACGACGCGATTACCGCGATAAATAAGTCCCATATCATACATTTTTTTGAATGCGGTTCGTACGGCAAAGCTGCGCGTTTCGTCGAGTGTATATGTTTCACGGCTCCAATCCAAAGAAGCGCCGAGCCGTTTTACTTGTTTTACGATGGTATCGTGGCTTTCTTGTGCAAAGGCATTTACACGTTTCAGAAATTCTTCGCGGCCGAGGTCGTGTCGGTTTTTCTTTTCTTCCTTTACAATCATTTTTTCGACCTTCGATTGCGTGGCAATCGCGGCATGATCGGTACCAGGCACCCACAGCGTCCGCTTGCCGCGCATTCGGTGATAGCGAACCATGACATCTTCAATAGCAAGCATTGCTGCATGCCCCATGTGAAGCTCTCCGGTTACGTTTGGCGGAGGAAGAATGATGGAAAAAGACTCTGCATCCGGTGCGGTTACGCCTTTTTCAATACAAATATCGGGATTGAAGTATCCCGCATCTTCCCAGAGCTTGTAAATTTCCGAGTCGCTTTTGATATGGTCGTAGCGTGTTTCGAATTCGTTTTCGTTCATAAGTGTATTGTAAGCGATTTTATGGAAAATCTGAAGTTTTGTTTTCTTTTTGTCATCCTCCGATTTAACTGGAGGATCCATGCTTTTTTTTGAAGACATCAGACCTCCTTCTGCGTTTTTCCTTATGTGTTATAATAAAAAACAATGAAATTGATAGAAGTAAAAGATTCTTTTTCTCAGAAATTCAAAATTCTTTTTTTGAGCGTTATTATTGGCTCGTTTGCGGGCGCGGTTGTTATGTTCGCCTTTTCAAGTCCCGGCGTCAATCAACCGCCGAATGGCAATCCGATTTTCTGGCTTTTGAGTGGAACATCTATGTATTATTCAGGAGGAAGCGTGGGGATCGGAACGTCGACGCCGAGCGTCTCATTGGAAGTTAATGGAAGAGTAAAAGATAAAACGGGATACTTGGATCCTACGGGAAGTGTTATTTCTTACGCTGGATCGACGGCTCCACAGGGTTGGTTAATGTGTAACGGGGCCGCTGTTTCGCGAACAATCTATGCCGATCTGTTCGCCATGATAGGAACAACGTACGGAGTGGGGGATGGATCAACAACTTTTAATATTCCAGACTTGAGAGGGGTTTTTGTAAGAGGAGCAGGAGCTTCGGGGAAATTAACTAATGCAAATGGAGCAGCTTTTTCTGGGACACTGGGAACATATCAGAACGATGAATTTCAGGGACACTGGCATACGCTTATAAATGGAGCAAATGGAGGTTCATCATATAATGAGTGGGTAGAAGCGGGTCGTGGTAATTCTGGTAAAAATACCGACGCATATGCCGGTGCTGCTATTGTCGATGGAGCCAATGGAACTCCTCGCACAGGAGCAGAAACCAATCCGGCGAATTTGTCTTTGAATTATATTATCAAATACTAATTCAATTATTTTTTAAACGATGAAGATTTTTCAGGTTAAACATTTTTTTTCTTCAAATCTAAAAATTCTTTTCCTTAGTATTGCAATAGGTCTCTTTGCCTGCGCCATAAGTATCTTTGCATTCTCAAGTCCTGGATTAAATCAACCGCCAAACGGAAATCCTACCTTCTGGCTTCCGAATGGAACCTCTATGTACTACTCAGGAGGTAACGTAGGGATAGGAACAAGTACGCCATTCTACGGCAATTCCAATGGTCCAAATCTGATAGTTAAAGGCGTAACGACAAGTGACGCTGGTCATTGGACGGGATTGATTCAAGCTTCCGGACCGACCAATTCTGTTGTCATGGGCGAATTAAACGGGATCTCAACCATTGGCGGTGTAAATGCAAACAATACGACGTGGACAAATTTGGCCGTTAATCCAGGCGGTGGCAATGTTGGTGTCGGGACATCAACACCAAACAGAAAATTCGTTGTTGATGGAGCAGGATTTCTTATTAATGGTAACGATACATCAGGGTTTGAGTATGAAGACTGGCCATTTTCTTCTATCGCAATAAGACGATCTGATAACTTTACAAACAACGGTATTACCATGACTAGTTTTGGATATCGCAACGATCCTGTCTATATAACGGATAATAGTGTTGCCAATATACGCATCTGGACCGAGTCTGGTGTTGGTAGTTTGGCTACTTCAAATAGTAATACTATTTTGCGGATGAATTCTCCGGGACCATTGAGTCTAGGATCTGGTGGTGTTGCAGATAGATTTTATATGACTTCTTTTGGTAACGTCGGTATTGGAACTACAAATCCGGCATTGCATGGAACAACAGCACTTACTGTTTCTGCAAATACGACATGGTCACCACTCGAGGTTGATAATGGTTTGAGTTATACGGGGGCAACAAATTGTTCGGATGGCTGTAGATTGATTGAATTGTATGGCGCTGGAAGTTGGATGGGGGAAGTATCAGTCCGGGGCGGCACTGCTTATTATTCCAATGGCTCAGATCGTCGCTTAAAAGATAATATAGAAGCAGTTGATCCTGTAGAAGCGTTGAATCGTTTGATGAACTTGCCGGTTCGTAGTTTTAATTTCAAGGCGTTTCCCGACGGACAAAGGATGGAGGGTTTTCTTGCCGATGAGGCTCAATCTATTGTGCCTTACGCGGTAGGTGGTTATAAGAATCAGGTTGATGCGCAGGGTAAGCCTATTTATCAAACTCTTGATTATTCGAAGCTCACTCCTTTATTAACGGCTGGTATCCAGGGATTGAACAATAAGATTGATCCTTTTTACAATGGTATCTCGATTGATTCGACAGTCAATACCTCAGCGCCATTTATGAAAATAAATGATGTCGGTAACATTGGTATTGGAACTATGAATCCGATGGCGAAGCTCGATATAAACGGAACTTCGACAATAATTGAAATTCCATATACACCGATAACTTCTGGTAGTGCTTGTGTAAAAGGGACGCAATCATGGGATGAAAACTATCTTTATATTTGCACGGCGTCGAATACATGGAAGCGCGCGGCGTTGAGCAATTTTTAGATTTTATACAATTTTTCAAGGGTTGTGGATAACAACTGCTGCATTGATTTAATTTTTTTGGTATAATAATAAAAATCGATAAATAAAAAATATAAATAAAAATAGCGGGCGAGATTATTTCATCGTGCGCACAATATAAATATATAAACCTATGTTCAAAAATAAAAAAACATTTATTATTGTTTCTCTTGTGGCTATAATCATTGTCGTTGGTTTTGGTGTTTGGGTTGGTGCCGAGATTGCAGGAAATCGTACGGTTGATCCAGCGGCGCCGTCAGCTTACACTGTGGTTTATATGATGAGCGGTGATATTTATTTTGGAAAATTACACTGGTTCCCGAAGCCGTATCTTACGGATGCGCTTTATGTAGTAAAGAGCACCGGACAGAATGGCGAGACACAGGTTGGATTGTCATCGTTTAAGTCGGTTTCATGGAGCCCGGTAGGCGAAATCTATTTCAACCCCAGCCAGGTTCTTTTCGAAGCTCCGATTCGAAATGATAGTCAGATCGTTTCTGCTATCCAGAATCCAGCAGCGGCAGCGGGTGGCAATGCACAGGCGCAGCAGGCAGCTCCTTCTGCGGCGGCCCCAACAATGACGGCGCCGACATCAGCTCCTTCATCTAGTGTTCCTACGCCAGCACCTAAGAAATAAATTTTCTTTGTTTGTTGTAAAATCCCCATTCACAAGAGTGGGGATTTTCTTTTTTTGTCATTTTTGGATCTAATCTGGAATTTCTTACCCCGTCATCCTGGAAAATTGTGTTTTGCGATTTATCCAGGATCCAGGATGACAGATAGGAAGAATTTGACTTATTAACATCTTTTTCTTCTTGCCCACTCTCATTCCTGCTATAATAAATACAATGAATCTGAAATCGGCAAAGATTTTTCTTTCTTTAAATCTCAAAATTCTCTTCCTCAGTATAGCAATAGGTCTCTTTGCCTGCGCCATAAGCATCTTTGCATTCTCAAGTCCTGGATCCAATCAACCTCCGAATGGAAATCCAAATTTCTGGCTTTTAAATGGAACGAGTACATATTATTCAAATGGTAATGTAGGGATAGGAACGAATAGTCCGGGAATGAATTTGCAAGTTGGTAATAGTACTGATCATATTGGTTTGGGGGTCAACGGAGTTGTTGACACCGTATACTTTGGATCGGGTTCCAATGGTGATGGGAGTAAAACGATTTCATATGATCGTAGTAACGGAAGTATGACATTAAAAGGAGGTACGGTTGGTTCGCTTACCTCTCAAATTACTATTGATGCTGGCGGTAATGTTGGTATTGGGACGACGAGTCCAAATACCAATCTCAGCGTTAATGGAAGCATTAATATTCCTTTTGGCGGTTCCGTCTTTTTGGGTGGACAAACCAGCTTTGGTCCTGCTATCACTACAGGTTATAGCAATACTAAGCTTATTATTAATGGTGGTACGGCGGGATTCCAAATTAATAACCAAGCAAACAATGCTGTTTTGATGTCTATTGATAACTCGGGCAATATTAATGCGCAGGGTTACCCTGCGTATTTTGCTCGTGTTGTTGTGCGTTTTAATTCTACGCCTACTATAATTTCAGGATATAACGTATCTTCGGTTTCCCGATCGGGAACTGGTGCCTACACTATAAATTTTACGACCGCAGCTCCTAACGCCAATTATGTATGCGTTGGAAGCGGAAGAAGAGCGGCCGATGTCGGCAGCGATGAAGCGTCCACACAAATATCATTTAGTAGCTGGGGAACGTCGAGTATACGTGTCGGGTCTCAAGATAATGACACCAATCAGTATCAGGACAGTTCGGACGTGATGGTTGTTTGTTATTGGTAGATATTAAATAGGGTAGAACTTAAAGCGTGGATAGTCTGACTAAGTCGGACTATGACATACAAAAATAAAAAGTTTGTTCAAGGCAGGATCTTTTCAGAAGAACTGGAAAGCTTCTCATTCTCTGTGGACGGATTTTTCGAATTCGGCGAGTTTTTGTTTGAGGAGGGGAGCGTGCAAAAGATGGGGGTCGTTTTTCAGGAGTTCTATCGCTGCTTCACGGGATTGTTTTACGAGTTCTGGATTGCGTAACGCTTCCATCGCGGCGTCGGGGAATCCTGATTGTGCAACGCCAAGAAATTCTCCCGGGCCACGCAATTTCAAATCCATTTCAGCAAGTTCGAATCCATTTTTTGCATTTACGATTGCTTTTTGTCGCGCCCGCGCCGCACTGCTTTCCGAATCGGAAAACATGAAGCAATATGATTGATGTGCGCCTCGTCCGACGCGTCCGCGGAATTGATAAAGCTGAGCGAGTCCGAATCGATCAGTGCCTTCAATAAGCATTATTGAGGCATTGGGAACGTCAAGGCCTACTTCAATGACGGATGTTGCGACAAGAATATCGATTGCGTCATCTTTGAATTTTTTCATTATCTCTTCTTTTTCTTTTGATTTCATTTGTCCGTGCAGAAGATCCACGCGAAGATCGGGAAATATCTTTTTTGAAAGTTTTTCATATTCTTCTTTTACTGATTTAACTTCGAGAAGCGCCATTGTTCGGTAGCGATTCGGAATAGTATTGGTTTCGCTTTCGTCGGGGGGGTCGATACGTGGACAAATAACAAATGCCTGACGGCCTTCTTTAATTTGATTTCGCACAAATTGATATGCATCATTGCGTTCGTTGGGTTTTACGATTCTTGTCTCAATCGGTTTTCTTCCTGATGGAAGTTCGGTGATGAGGGAAATATCAAGATCGCCGAAAACCGTGAGCATGAGCGTCCGAGGAATTGGTGTTGCCGACATCGATAAAAAATGAGGCTGCTCAGTTTTTGTTTTGCGGGTTAAAAATTGCCGCTGGCTGACGCCGAAGCGATGCTGTTCGTCGACGATTACGAGGCCGAGGTTTTTGAATTTCATCGATTTTTGGATAAGTGCATGAGTGCCGAAAATGATTGCGATTTCTCCTCGTGCTGCTTTTTCGGAGAATTCTTTTTTGGATATTTTTGCCTCGACATCGTTTTCAAAAAAAATAATCGAGTTGGTTCCTGTTATGAGGCCAATGACCGGCTGAGCTTGCGCAGAGATTTTTGCGCAGAGATTTTTCATGGTTTCGAAATGCTGTCGGACAAGAATTTCCGTAGGCGCCATAAAAGCAGTTTGATATCCGTTTTTTGCAGCAATAATCGCCGAAAGCGCTGCAATCACCGTTTTTCCGGAGCCGACATCGCCCTGAAGGAGTCGGTGCATTGGTCGCGGACGCTCCATGTCTTGGATGATTTCCCATAGTGATCTTTTTTGCGATTGCGTGAGCGCAAAAGGGAGCTTGGTTAATATTGTTTTTATCTCTTCGATATTGGCGACAAATGCTGGCGCCTTCTGTTGTGCGAGATGAAATTTTTGCGTTACGTTCCAGATCTGAAGAAGAAATAATTCTTCAAAGGCAAATCTTTTTTTTGCAACAACGGAATCGTTTATTTCATTTGGAAAATGGATATTGTGAATTGCTTGCTGTATTTTGGGAAGTCGATAATGTGCAAGAATGGTTTCGGGAATCCATTCGATAATCGGCGGACGATTTTTGAAAATATTCTCGATGATGAAACGAAGTCCGCGCGAGGTAAGTCCTTTTGTCTCTGGATAAATAGGAACAAGGCGGCCGGTATGTTTTGTTTCCGTGCCGTCGTGAAGAATTTCATACGATGGATTATTGAAGTAAAGTTCGTTTTCATGTGATATTGAAACTTTCCCTGCAAGATTTGCCATCGAACCGACTTTGAGGGCATTTGCGATATATGGTTGATTGAACCAGACGGCGCGGATAGAGCCCGTGCTATCGGTGATGATAGCTTCGGTAACGGCCATTCCTCGTTGCCACGTTCTTTTTGTATTTGATTCTTCTATCTCGCCGCAAACGGTTGCTTCCTGTCCTGGTTCGAGTTCGTTGATATGGTAAATTTGGGAAAAATCTTCATAACGAACAGGAAAGTGCCAAAGTAGATTGCGAATTGTTTTGATGCCGAGTTTTTCGAGCCGTTTTAAGAAAACGGATTTTGATCCTAAGGCTTCCTGAATTGGCGTGTCGAGTGTGATGTTCTTCATGCGATGTTCTTCATAAGTGCCGGTATTTTACCATTTCTATGGATGGAAATACAGGATGTGACACAGGTTGTTTTTATTGTAAAAATCGATGTTTTTCTTTAAGCTGTTACTGTAGTATTTGCCTTCGTAGTGAAACGGATATCACGACTGCCTTCGAAGCAGTTATTGGGGGTTCGAGTCCCTCCGGAGGCACCACTTCGCTCCTCGTCAAACTCGGAGCTTCGCGGCGCGCACACTTTTCAATAATATTAAAGATAGTTTTGTTTTATATCAGCGAAGTGGTGCCCCGCATAGCTGCTTCAGCGACGTGGGGCTGTCTATTATGTATTACGTTTATATTTGAAAAGCAGAAGAGACTTTTCGCTTTATGTTGGTGTAACGATGTATCTAAAGGATCGATTACGACAACATGATCGTCGACAAACAAAAACTACAGCCAAGAAGGCTCCGTATCTTTTGGCTTGGTTTTGTGGATTTAATAATAAACAAATGGCATACCAATTTGAACGATATCTAAAGTCATCATCAGGCTTTGCGTTTCGAAATAAGCACTTAATTTGAATACGACGTTCGAGTCCCTTCGGATTTTATATATTGATTCCCCACAACTTCTTCAATAAAAAAATAACCTTCCCGGAGTGGAAGGTTATTATATTTTAATGGGCAAACCATTATGTAATAAAGGAAGACAGAAGAAGATGGGGGATGGGGGTGATATTAAATTGGAAATGAACGAGATGGGCTTTGGGGGCTAGGTTTTTGTGGAAAAACTTAAAAAATTTTTTAAAAACCGAGAATTCCCGAAGCCCATAACTATTCTACTCTTGTATTTAATAATGTCAAAGACTCTTTCTAAGAGCGGTCGCATTGGGTGCATGCCCTATTATAAAGGCTCAAATAAGTTGCGTTTTTTTATTATTCTCAATAGAATAATAATGCTTTATTGCCCCTATGATTTTAATAAGGGTGGAGCAGCTCCCCCCGCGAAATCGGCATTTCGCTTATTGGTTCGCTCGTTAAAAATAAAAATATGATTTTCCTGTTTTGATTAGAGTGCCCCTATAGCTCAGTTGGTAGAGCAGCTCCCTCTTAAGGAGATTGTCCGAGGTTCGAATCCTCGTGGGGGCACTCTGATCAAAACAATCGTATTTTTATTTTTACCTCGCTGCCAATAATAAGGAGATTGTCCGAGAGCCTGTCCCGTAAATTCTTATTATACGGGATTCGAATCCTCGTGGGGGTACATGTATTTTCGCTTCACTGCTAATGGTATTATTAAAGAACCTGTCCTGTAAATTCTTATTGTGCGGAATTCGAATCATCCCGTGCATTAATTCTTTTTCATCCTCTTTGATTTCTATGATATAATCAGAATCAATGAAATTGAAAAAAGTAAAATACTTTTTCTCCCGTAATCTCAAGGTTGTATTTCTTAGTATTGCTATCGGCTTGTTTGCTTGCGCCATAAGTATCTTTGCATTCTCAAGTCCCGGATCCAATCAGCCACCCAATGGAAGTCCTTCGTTTTGGCTTCTCAATGGGGCCAATATGTATTACTTAAATGGAAATGTGGGGATAGGGACGAGCACACCAAGTTCAATGCTTGATATGGGTGGTACTGCCCAGCTTCGTGGATCGAGTGGTGGGATTGGGCTCTATGTTAATTCTTCCGGCAATGTTGGTGTTGGAACCGCGAGTCCTGCTGCGACATTCGATGTTGGCGGAACTGGCTCTCAAAAGATGCCGGTTGGCACTACTGCGCAGCGTCCATCTAGTCCTGCAGTAGGTATGATGCGATTTAATACTGATACATCAAGGGTAGAATTTTATAATGGAGCTTCGTGGTTTGGTATTGGCGGCATATCTGCAACAGGCGGCACGGTTGCAGATGTCGGCGGCTATCGCGTCCATACTTTTACCACAAGCGGGACGTTTACGGTTATTGCTGGAGGGAATGCGGATGTTCTTGTCGTTGCAGGAGGCGGAAGTGGCGGTGGTGCAGGTGGCGGTGGCGGTGTAATTTATAGTCAATCATTTCCCGTCGGAGCTGGAACGTATTCGATTACTGTCGGAGCGGGTGGCGCTACTAAAACCACAAATGGCGTAGGAAATAATGGTGGAAACTCGACGTTTAGTTCTTTAACGGCTATTGGTGGTGGAGGAGGAGGCTCTTATAGTAGTGGCAATGGCGCTGCTGGTGGTTCAGGTGGTGGTGGAGGCGCTTGTAATTCAATTCCGCCTGGCAGTGGAACAAGCGGACAAGGATTTGGTGGTGGTAATGGAAGTGCTACCTGTAGTCCCTATACGAGTGGCGGTGGTGGTGGTGCTGGCGGAATCGGCGGATCAGCATCGGGAAATATATCGGGAAGCGGTGGAAGTGGATTACAAATTAATATAGATGGTAATAACTATTACTATGGCGGCGGTGGCGGAGGAGGATCGCAAGCTTCGGGACAAGTAGCTGGCAATGGAGGATTAGGGGGCGGTGGAGGAGGTGCTAATCTAACTAATGGAACAAGTGGAACAGGAGGAGGTGGAGCAAGAAATGCAGGTGCGAACGGCCAACAAACAAACAGCTATCCTCCATGTGATGGAGGAGCTGGAGGCACTAATACGGGTGGCGGAGGAGGGGGGATGGGTATTAGCGTTTCCAATGGAGGTGCTGGTGGTTCGGGTATTGTTATTGTTCGCTACCAAATTTAGAGAGAATAACACTTGGAATGCATTTGAGAAAGAATTGAATGATTTGTGAAACATAAAAAGAACCAATCGTTGGATTGGTTCTTTTTATAATCGAACAATATTTTTTATTATCCTGATTGCGTCGAAGATGTTGGAATTCGTCCGCGAAGTTTATTTACTTGATCGAGAAGCTCTTGAATTTTTTGCTGTAGTCCTTGAGCTCCAAGAGTGCTGGACGCATTACCGGGAATTGGCATTCCGGGCTTTTCAAAATTATTTCCTCCGCCTTGTTGGTCAGGGTGAGGATTATTAAGAAAGCCGGGAACTGAAGAACTTGCTCCAGATGGTTTCATCGGCTCATTTTTGAGACCAGTATTTGATGACGTTCCCCAGTCGCGTACCGTAGTTGCGGTAATCACTCCAGGGTTACTTTCGTTCAGTGTCCCTTGGATGCCGAGAATGTCTCCGATGGCAAACGAAGAGACACTAGTGATGGTGCCTGCAATTTGAGCATTTGATGTATCAACCGTGAACTGCATTCCCCATGATTTTATCGTCAAAATGGTTCCCGATATCGAGACTAATGTTCCGCGAACGAGCACATGACCATTTACATCGATGGTTACTACAATCGGGGGCAATGCGTGCCCGAGAGAAGCGGTTGTTCCGCCTTGTTGATTGAGTGGAAAACCACTAGAAACGGTTGGTGGCAAGCTTTGTGGTTCTTGTGGTCGAGGAGTTCCTGATGCATTGTAGCCAGGAGGTACCATTCCGGGCGTACTACTTACCAATGTATTTGCAGGACCGCATGGCTCTTCCCATACTCTCAAACATTTTTGTTTGATTGCGCACCACGAATAACCGGCAGAGCCGATACAGCCATGAATATCGCGATCATTACCAACGATCATTGGCGCGGGCGTTCCGGATGCCGCAGGGACGACGAGAGTCGTATTTGTTGCATCTTGTGCGTGTACTAATATTCCAAGACCGAGTGCACCGATGGCAACAAGTAATGCGAAGGTATAAATTATTTTTTTCATTATTATTTGGTTTTTATCTATTTATAATTCTCCGACCTTTGATTTCTTTTATTATAGCAAAATAATTTTTGAACTACACGATTGTATTAAATCGTTCGCTTGTATGAAAGAATTTTATTTATGATACAATAATTCCAATGACACGAATTCTTGTTTCCGGATCACTCGTCTATGATCGCATCATGGATTTTCCTGGCAAGTTCAAAGATCATATCTTGCCTGATAATATTCATATTTTAAATGTTAGTTTTGTTGTGGGGCGTCTTGCGGTTTCGCGCGGTGGTACGGCAGGAAACATTGCATACACTATAAAACTTCTCGGCGGTGAGCCGACAATTGTTGGGGCGCTTGGCAAGGATGGCGGAGATTATTTTTCTCATTTCGATCGTATGAAAATAGACACGCGCTACATTGGGCGTGATATAAAACATCTTACGTCGTCGTGTCATATCATGACCGATAAAGACGATAACCAAATTACAGGATTTTTTAGCGGTATTCCTCCCGAGCGCACGCCGAAAATGTCGAGCGTCAAAGAAAAAAGTTCGTTTGCTATTGTTTCTCCGACGCACAAAGAAGTAATGAAGCGACACGTGCGTGAGTGTGCAAAACTTAGCGTGACAACCATTTTTGATCCTGGCCAACAGATAACTACGTTCACTCCAGTTGAATTGCGTGAAATGGTAAATGCTGCGGACATTGTGATTGGTAATGATTATGAAATAAAAGTACTTGGCGAGCGAACTGGTTGGGATAATAAAGAAATTATGCGACGAAGCGGCATGCTTATTATTACACTCGGAGGAAAAGGTTCGGTTATTTTACAAAATGGAAAAGGAGAAATAAAAATCCCGCCGTGTCGAGGAGTTAAAGCAGTTGATCCGACTGGAGCGGGGGACGCATATCGATCAGGGTTTCTTGTTGGGCTTTCCGAGGGACGCTCACTTGAGGTTGCCGGCCGTATGGGAAGCGTTGCGGCAAGCTATGCTATTGAATCTCCAGGTACACAAGAGCATTCATTTACAAGGTCGGCGTTTTGGGCACGATATAAAAAGAATTATGGAAGGGGTGATATATAAAAATAATAAATAATATGACCGATTATAAAGTAAAAGATATAAAACTCGCGGAGTGGGGGAGGAAGGAGATGGAAATGGCAGAAAAAGAAATGCCAGGGCTTATGGCGATTCGTGAAAAATTTGCAAAGAAAAAACCGCTCAAAGGAGCGCGTATTACCGGTTCGCTCCATATGACCATACAGACTGCAGTTCTTATCGAGACATTGAAAGCGCTTGGCGCGGAGGTGCGATGGTCAAGCTGTAATATTTTTTCAACACAAGATCAGGCAGCAGCGGCAATCGCGAAAGTAGGTATTCCTGTTTTTGCATGGAAGGGAGAGTCGCTTACGGAATATTGGTGGTGTCTTGAGCGCTCGCTTGATTTTGGAAAGGGCCGTGGACCGACGCTTATTGTTGATGACGGCGGCGATGCGACACTTATGATCCATCTTGGAAAAGAAATAGAAGACGATTCATCACTTCTCAATAGAAAAGTAGATAGTATGACGGAAGATGAGCGCACCCTTATGGAAATTTTGAAAAAGATATATCGTGCCACGCCAAGGCGTTGGACAAGTGTTGCGAAAGAAATTCGCGGTGTTTCAGAAGAAACAACAACAGGCGTCCATCGTCTCTATGAACGTTTTAAGCGCGGCAAACTTCTTTTCCCCGCCATAAACGTAAATGATTCGGTTACGAAAAGTAAGTTTGATAATATTTATGGTTGTCGTCATTCACTTATTGATGGATTGAATCGCGCAACGGACGTTATGATTGGCGGAAAAGTCGCCGTGGTGTGCGGGTATGGTGATGTCGGCAAGGGTTCGGCGCAGTCGCTTCGTGGGCAGGGTTGTCGCGTGATTGTGACCGAAATTGATCCTATTTGCGCGCTACAAGCTTCGATGGAAGGTTATGAAGTAACAACGGTTGAAGATACGCTTGGTCGTGCTGATATTTATGTGACGACGACCGGCAACAAAGACATCATCACGCTCGAGCATATGGAGAAGATGAAAGATCAAGCGATTGTTTGTAATATTGGTCATTTCGAAAACGAAATTCAAATGGTGCGACTCAATAAGGCAAAGGGTGTGAAAAAGGTGAATATGAAGCCGCGGGTTGATAAATATATTTTCCCAAGCGGGCGTTCAATTTATGTACTTGCAGAAGGAAGACTCGTGAATCTTGGTTGTGCGACGGGGCATCCGAGTTTTGTAATGAGTACCAGTTTTTCAAATCAAACACTTGCACAGATTGAGCTTTGGACAAAACCATATGAAATCGGAGTACATCTCCTTTTGAAAGAAATGGATGAAGAAGTGGCACGGCTTCATCTTGGAAAAATTGGCGTAAAAATGACAAAGCTTACGAAAGAGCAAGCGGAGTACTTGAACGTACCTCAAGAAGGTCCGTATAAGTCGGACCACTATCGATACTAAAAAATCGATTAGGTAAGCCAGCTTTTGAAAGGGAATCGCTATGCCGCAGAATTTTGCTTGCGGACAATGCAGAATGGCGTCATTTCGTCAGATTGGCCAAGGGGATTATCTTTGAATAATTTACCGATGAATTTTTCAGTGAGAGTGTTGGTTGATTTTCCAAGGGAAAATGCACCAATGTAATTTGCATCGAGAACCACTGTTTCGTGGCTGAATTCGTCTCTGATTTCGCGTGCTACTTTATTGGGATGGAGTGGCGCTTTCTTTGCGTAGTGCGCATATTCCAAAATAGAAAACGACATCGGGCAGTCGACTGATTTTGCAAGTTTGCCGCAGATAAAATAGAACGCTCCCTTGATGCCAAATGGTCGCGTGACAGCAGAAATGGCGGCCGCAACGAGTACTCGCGGATAGCCTGCTTCTTCAATAAGAAGTTGCATTGCCATTGGCGTGCCATGACCGAATCCTTTGAAGTCTTTCGTGCCATATCCGTTGCGCACACGCTTTGCGAGAAATCGAGCGAGACGAGATGGTTTAATATCGTTTATATTGATGATTTGATTCTGAGTAACCGCAAGTGCTTTTTCGCTCAGAAAAATAATGTCGTTCGGCTGAAGATGCGGCGCAACATATTCTTTTAATAGAGTAATGATATTATCTTTTTCGGTGACGAGTCTTGTTTTTATTGGTAAGCGAAGATAGGTTATGCCATCGACATCAATTTCAAGAATTTTTCCCTTGTTTGGTTTGAATAATTTATTTTCCATATTCTGTTCATTATACAACAATTTCAAAAAGAAATCTGACATGTGATGTTCGCACCGTATTGTAAAAAGCATTTTTTGCGCTATAATGGTTTTATGTTAATTAGAGTTTGTATGTCAAAAATTCATCGGGCAACGGTAACGCAGGCTGATTTGAATTATATCGGTTCGATTACCATCGATGAAGATATTGTTGAAGCAAGCGGCATGAGGCCGTTTCAGTATGTAAATATTACCAGTCTTTCGAATGGTACTTTTTGGCAGACGTATGTTGTTCCGGGGGAGCGTGGATCGGGGGTTATTTGTCTTAATGGTTCGCCTGCCCGACATTTTCAACCTGGAGATAAGATAATTATTCTGGCCGAAGCGTGGCTTGAGCCAAAAGAGCTTCCCGAACTTGATCCTATTATTGTATTTGTGGATGAAAAAAATAAGATTACGGAAGTACGACATCATCACGAGATAAAAAATTCTTGAGAGATAGAGAAAATCTTTCCAATCAAAAAACCGCTTCAAAGCGGTTTTTTTGTTGATCCCTCTTTAATTCTTAGAAAAGACTTTTATAAATTAAAAGCAATCCTAGAATAAATGCAACGAATCCACCAAATACGAGGATGTTATCTTTATTGAATTTTCTGTAAAGCGAAACAGAAAGATCGGGGAAGAGGAGTATAGAAGCTCCTTTTATCAGAGAGAGCCATCCCATTATCGCAATAAGCAGCTGCAGTTCAGAGTTCCAGACATTATTGAGAGCAATAATTACGGCGCCTACCGTGGTAATGATGAAGCCAAACAACCATAAAAATCCTCTATTTCGAATTAGTTCTTCAATGGCTGCTGCGACTCCTTTTTTATTCACAACAACTGATATGCCTATTACCGCAAAAATGATTCCAAGAGATTGGGCAAGAATGAGGGTGATGTCCATATTTTTTATATTGATTATATAGAATCGACCTTTTTATAATTATAGCGTTGTCCATGACAAATGGGTAATAGGGGGCCATTCTGCGCCGCAATAGTCCGACTATCAGCTTTTTGCAGCAGCATCGAAATATGATATAATTTTCTTATGGAGAAAAATCAAAAATTAAAAACTGCTGGAGTCATTTATTCCGTTTTGAGCGGCATCCTCATCGTCCCTCTTTTTACATTTGCGTTAGTAATGAGTGTTTTCGCCAGTGAGACCGGGGTATCTCTTTGGGCTTTTCTTATTGCTGGTTCTCTGTTTTCAATACCCTTCATTTTATTATTGGGAAATACCTTTATGTGGTGGTTTATAAAAAAGGGCAAGGAAAGAAAAATGATTTTTTCTATGGCCGTGCCAATAGGGTATTCCTTTTTGGTTTTTGTTTTCCTTCACATATTTGGCTATTTGCATTAGTCGTACCAGGTTTCAAAAGGTCGTTTCAATTATTTACTAATTAAAATATGAAAAAAATAATTGCACCCGGAATGATTGTTGGCGTTGTTACGCTTGTGGTGGGGATGGTGGTGAGCTATCTCTTTATGGTATTCCCTTCGGTGGCGGCGGATTATCAAAATGCATCGGTTATGAGGCAGTGGTCAGATCCTCTCATGTCATTGTTCGCTTTATATCCTTTTATTCAGGGAATTATCTTTGCATGGGTATGGGACAAAACAAAGAAACTGTTTTCTGGAAAGTCTATTGATCGAGGAATAAATTTTGGTGCTTCGGTTTGGCTCGCTGCTATTCTTCCTGGAATGCTCGTAAGCTACAGCAGTTTTCCTCTTTCATTGCTTACTATCTTTTCATGGACGATCGATGGTTTTATTTGTTCGGTGATTTCTGGATTGATTTTTGTAAAGATGAATGAATAACGAGAGCAAGGTTTGTATTGCGAAAAAATTTTAATGAGTGTGATATACTATAGTTATGGATACATTAATTCATGCGGATATTTTCTTTTTTATCACAACAATTGCCGTTGTTTTGATTGCGCTCGTATCTACCGTCGCACTCGTTTATTTCATTAGGATTTTGAAAAACGTGTTAAGGGTGAGTGAGATGGTAAAAGAGGAAACAAAATTGGTTCGGGAAGATCTTCGCGCAACGCGACAGAATATGCGCGAGGATGGCTTCAGGCTTAAGCACCTTATTTCATTCTTTTCGAATCTTTCGAGTAAGAAACCAAGGTCGAAAAAACAATAATAATTTTTAGAAATTATTATTGTTCCCGCGCAGGCGGGAATCTATACTTAAATTAATCATTATAAATCTATGAAAAAGAAAACGGTAAAGAAGGTTGAGATTGGAGCAGGCGTTGCTGCTGGTCTTGCCGCTGCACTCGCAGGTGCATATCTTTTGTACGGAAAGGGTCCGCAGCATAAGAAAGCGAAGGCGTGGGTAGGAAAAGCAAAAAAGGATGCGGCGCGTGAAATCAAGAAAATGAAGAAGGTTGGCGAGAAGGAATATAAGGTTCTTGTCGCGAAAGCGATGAAACGTTATGGCTCTCTCGAAAAGGCGAGCATGCCCGAAATTATGCAGGCAATACAAGAAGCGCATAATGAATGGACAAAGATTCATGCTCAGGCAAAAAAGATGGCGGTAATGGCAGCAAAGAAGAATCCGCTGAAAAAGAAGTCAGTGAAGCGTTCTGTTTCAAAAAAGACGAAAAAAGCTAAGAAATAAGAAGTCTTTTCTTTTGTAAAAAACCACGGAGTCATCCGTGGTTTTTTGTATTTTACGACGCCTCTTTGTTTTTTTTAATCATGTTATAATTAATCCATGTCATTGCCTCGCTATAACTATGTGGCTTTTACTCTACCTCTTCCTATGGCCTCTAAAAGAGGTTTCACCCTCGTTGAACTCCTCGTCGCTCTTGGTATCATTTCAATTCTCTCCGTCACGGTCCTTGTCACGGTAAACCCTGCTGAACTCCTCAAACAAAGCAGAGACACCAATAGAATCTCAGATCTCTCCAGTATCCAGACGGCCATGCAGCTCTATGTAAACGATGTTACTCCCACTCAGCTTGGTACCTCATCCATTGCCTTCCTCTCTATCCCTGATGCCACTGCCACCACGACCGCTGGCACCAATTGTTTATCCCTCGGATTCCAAGGTGGAGGATTTCACTGTGTTTCATCAACCTATTCCCATGCCGTGAACGGCAATGGATGGATCCCTCTCAATCTCACCAAGGTAGGCAGTGGCGCCCCTCTTACCTCCCTCCCCACTGACCCCATCAATACCTCTTCATCAGGTCTCTTCTATACCTACACCAATGATGGCACCAAATGGGAAGCCTGTGCCATGCCCGAATCAAACAAATCAAAAGCAAAA
>CAIWCR010000004.1 GCA_903911245.1 uncultured Parcubacteria group bacterium
TCACGACCCCTATGGAAGCAGCCAAATTCAAGTTAGGAGGATCCTCTGATGTCATCGGAACAGACGGAGGTCCCCAGACCTCCGTCTATGAGAAAGGATCCAATCTCTATCTAGAACCTATGGACTATGGAGACCCTTCCCTCGTAGGCTACTGGACCTTTGACGAGGGGACCGGGACGACAGCGTATGACTGGAGCGGGAATGGAAAAAATGCAGGAGCTGAAGGAGTTGGATATACATATACCACAGGTCAGATTGGGCCTTATGCAGGAGGCTTTGGTAATGGAGGGAATAATTTTGTAAGAAATTATAGTTTTACAATGCCATCATCGGCTTTTACTGTTACGGGATGGATGAAATATTCTACAGGAACCTATGAACCCCTAGTTTCTTTTTCGGGTGCATATCCTTCGATGTCAGCGCTTTATAATAATACCAATCCAATAATTTATTTAGGCCCACAAAATTTTAGTTATTTTACTTGGACACCCGATACCAATTGGCATTTTGTGACGTTTATAGTAACAGGACAGGGACAATCTGACATAAACAATTCTCAATTTTTAGTTGATACTGTTTCCAAGGCTCACAGCACTATTTCTGCTACTGGACTGCCAGCAGCTTCGAATGGAACAATTACTATCGGAGCAGCGGCAGGATATATGAATGGATATATCGACGATGTCCGGGTATATAACAGGGTCTTGTCAGCTCAAGAAATCAAAGCGCTTTATAGCGGAGGGAAATAACCAAGTTTTTAACTCTTTTATTATAGGCGATATAAAATTGTTGATGCGCGTTTATCTCTTTAATAAGAGACCTGTGGATTTATCCACTATTGCTTTTGTTTCGGATAGAGTAAAATAAAAGAACAGACATACTAAAATTAATAAAAGGTCATCACTTCTGCGTAATTAAAATAAAAAATCGCAGACTAACTATTTATGATTCAAGATCAACTTGTGGAATATGTTTCTTCTCAGGTAAAGCTTGGCATTTCACGTGATGCCATAAAATCGGCGTTGGTGGGTGCGGGATGGAAGGCTGAAGACGTTGAAGATACTTTGAAAAAAGTTCAGGATGAAAAACCGCAATCAGCCGAAAAGCCGGCATCGCAACCGGTGGCATCGAATGCATCGGTTACAACGACGGGTTCTCCTTTTGCATCGTTTTCTCCGTCTGATATTGTCGGTGTTGTAAAAAATGCAGTGTCGCAGCCTGCTGCTGCTCCTGCTACGACCGATGTTTCCAGTAGAAGTTTTTTTGACAAGAAGAATTTTTCAGCAAAGCCTTCCGTCGCAGAGACAGGCCAAGCATCAAAAAGTGATGTTGCCTTCAAGATGTCGAGCGATGCTTCAGAATATCCTCCGAAAGAAAAAAGCAATAAAGCAGTTACTATAATAGAGGCGGTTATTATTCTTGGTCTCGCAGCGCTTTCCTGCTTCCTTTATCTCCAAAACAACGCCCTGAATGCAAGAGTGAGTGGATTGGGTGGCGAAAACGCTACCGTTACCTCTCAGGTATCAAGCCTTAATACGCAGGCTCAGACGCTTGTTGGTCTTAAAGATTCGTTGACGGCACAGGTTTCTTCGCTTATCGCGGAAAACCAGAACCTAAAAACAAGCTTATCTTTCTTTGTGGTCCCTCTTGTTGGTGTTCCGGGATCTTCTTCGACGGTTTCGGCAGTTGCATCGACGACAACGGGAACAGTGAGTGGCATTTTATCTCATGGTGCAAATGGAACATACACCCTTACAACGCCTTATGGCGTAAAAGTATCGATAAAGAATTCAAGCGATAAGAGAGTAATTGCTGTACTCACTCCACTTGTCGGAAATACGGTACAGATTACGGGATCGTATCTTCAGGGAACTGCAAGTTTTACCGTGACTGACGTAAATGGCTCTCCGCTTGCTCAAAATCCGCCCACGACACCTGTTATGCCGGTGGTTGGTGGTCAGCCATTGCCGAGTACGACTAATCCATAAAGAAGTTTTATCTTTTGTCTCGTAAAAAAAATCACGGAATATTCCGTGATTTTTTGTTCTATAAAAGAATTATAAATTCTTTTAGCTTCTTTTATTAATCAATCAATTCGAGGCCGCGGAGTGTTTTTTCATAAACGCCAAGTGCTCGTTCTGCGAGATCGCGCTTGAGTTTAAAATCACTTTCGTGAGCTATCTGATTTCTTACTTTATGCGCTTGCCAGATGGCATCGATGTCGGGAAGTTGTGACGGTTTAACCTTTTTCAAGCGATCGCCGAGCGTGTTTCCTTGTATGCCGGCGCCACGAAGCGCTTCGTCAAGAAGTTTGTCCGCTTCGAGAATGGCGATCTTGAGATCATTATCGTTTCCGGCAAAAAAATGTTTTTGAATGCCGCCCCACGTCTTTTGAGTTTCCTTTTTAGAAAGGTTTGTTTTGAGAAGGACGTCCTGCCAGCGGTTCACGCGTACGGTGAGCCATCCCGTTTTTATGACCAGATAAATAACCGCTATGAAAAGTATTGTCGAAAGAACGGCGCTTATCGCCTCAAGGGTGGTGAGTTTGGAAAAATAAAAAGCAGAAGCACTATTTGCAAGGAGTTGGGTTTTCTGAAGATACGTTTCGCTTTGGTTTTTTATTGCGTCAAACATAAAATTAATAGCTTAATTATTATAACTCCAATTTTTCATAAAATTGTCCGATGCCGAGAAGGTCTTCCTCGCGCCATTTTTTTCCAATAAGTTGGAAGCCGACGGGGAGCGATGAAAGATTTGATGTTGTCGGAATTGATATGGCGGGCAGTCCGGCAAGATTTACCGGAATTGTGAAAATGTCGGAAAGATACATTGCGAGCGGATCACTTACTTTTTCGCCGATTGTGAATGCTTGCGTTGGTGCGACAGGGGAAAGGATGACGTCAACGCTCTTAAATGCTTCATCAAAGTCATTTTTTATAAGTGCTCGTACGCGTTGTGCTTTTTCATAATATGCATCGTAATAGCCCGAAGAGAGAACGAAGGTTCCCAAAATGCTACGACGCTTTGCTTCTGCGCCGAATCCAGCCCCTCGTTGCTTGAGATAAAGATCTCGGAGGCCGGTAGCGTCATCTGCTTTTTCATTTCGGCTGTATCGGACGCCGTCAAAGCGCGCGAGGTTTGAGCTCGCCTCTGCCGTCATAATAATGTAGTAACATGAAAGAGCATATTTTGTATGAGGCAATGATATCGTTTTGAATCGCAATCCCAAACTTTTTAGCTTTTTGATAGATTCCTCAATGGCGGCGGTTACTTCTTTGCTTGTCCCTGGAACGAAATATTCTTCCGGAAGTCCAATAGTAAGTTGTTTTATATTTTCTAACTTCGGACTGAGAAGTGCATCGTTGTGGGCATAATTCTTTTCTACGCTTGTTGCGTCCATTGGATCATAGCCGGCGATTGCTTTGAAAAGAATTGCGGCGTCTTCTACGGTTTTTCCGAACGGACCAACTTGATCAAGGCTTGATGAGAGTGCGATTATGCCAGCGCGCGAGACTGCCCCATAGGTTGGTTTCAGTCCGACGACACCACAAAACGATGCCGGCTCTCTGATTGATCCACCGGTGTCGGAGCCGAGCGAGGCAATCGCCATATGTGCTGCGACGGCAGCGGCGGAACCGCCGGACGAACCGCCGGGGACGCGTGTTATATCGTGCGGATTTTTTGTTTTTTTGAAAGCAGAATTCTCCGTGGACGATCCCATTGCGAACTCATCCATGTTTGTTTTTCCAAGAAAAACGGCGTGCTGATTTTTAAGTCTTTTTATCACACCCGCGTCATAGCTCGCGACATAGTTTTTAAGAATTTTCGATGCGGCGGTTGCCTGTAGTCCTTTTATAAGAATATTGTCTTTTATTGCAAGCGGTACGCCGGCAAGATCTTCTATGTTTTCGCCTTTTGCAATGGCAATGTCGGTTTTTTCTGCTTCCTGTAAAGCCGTTTTTTCCGCCAATGCGAGATAAGTATCGATTTCAATATCTTTTATTTTTATGTATTCAAAGAATTTTTGCGTTATCTCGAGCGCAGAAAAATCCTTCTTTAAAAGGCCTTCATGAAATTTTCGAATGGTTAGATTATGTAATGATTTCATCGTGATAATAATCTTCGGTCTAATTGAATACGGGAGGCACCTTCAAAAACCCATTTTTTGATTCGGGAAAGATTTCCGTTCCGGCGCCTTGATCGGTACTCTTGCGTTCATTGTCCTCGCGGAAAATATTCGCAAGATCAGTGCCGCCCGTCATTGGAGCGATATTCTTTGTGTCGAGTGATTCGAGCTCTTTGAAATAGTCGAGGATTTCAATTAAGTCTTTGAGAAGCTTTTCCTCTTCTTTGGGATCGAGTTCGATGTTTGCGAGCTTCGCAAGATGGGTGAGGGTGGTTTTATTTATTGGTGATGCCATGCGCCAATTCTACCCCTTCCATCTTGTTATTTCAAACGCTTGACGGCGTCTTTGAAGAGCTTTCCGCGACTGCCGTAGTTTTGAAACATGCCGAATGATGCACACGCAGGGGAAAGAAGGACGACATCACCTGATGCCGCAACCGTTTTTGCATAATCTATAATTTCATTCATATCATTACATCCTTCGATAATTTTTATTTTCGGATTATGGACGTGAGATTTTATGCGTTCCCACTCGACTCCGATGCCAATGATCGCTTTTATGCTTTTTGATTGAGAGATCATCTTTCCAAGTTTTGCAAAATCGCTTCCCTTGTGAGATCCGCCAAGGATAAGAATTTTCGGTTGTTTAAACGCTTCAATAGCAGCAATACTTGTTTCAGGAGTGGTTGCGTATGAATCGTTGTAATAGCGTACACCATTTTTTTCAGCGACGAATTCGAGTCGGTGTTCCAGGCCTACGAAGCCCGCGATCGTCTTTTTAATAACGGCATTTGGAATGTGTAATATCTTTGCAACCGTTATAGCGGCACCGATGTTTTCCCAGTTATGTTCACCTGGAATTTGGAGGGTTGATACCTCGCAAATCTTTTTCTTTTGCTTTCCGTCGGAAAAGACAAAGAAGTCATCTTGGACGAATGTTCCTTTTTTGATCGGCGTGCGACGTGAAAACATAAAAACTTTTCCTTTTGTGGTCGATGCATACGTTGCGCTTGCGGGATAGTCATTTGCGAGCACGGCAAAATCCTTTCCGTTTTGAAATCGAAAGATATTTGCTTTGGCATCGCGATATTCTCGGACATTTTTATGCCAATTTAAATGCTCGGACGTTACCATGAGCGCAACGGAAATATGTGGGCTTTCGGTAAGGTCGATAAGCTGAAAGCTTGAAAGCTCTAAGACGATCCATGAATCTTTGGTAAGTTTTGAAATAAAATCGAGCGCTGGCGAGCCGATGTTTCCTGCAAGAAAAACTTTTTTTCCGGATTTTTTTAGAATCTTTGTGATGAGCGTGGAGGTGGTTCCTTTTCCTTTTGTTCCGGTCACGCCGATAATATTTTTTGTGCGCCGCTGCGCGAATTCAAAAAATAATTTTATTACGCTTGTCACGCGCGAACCGCATTTAATCGCAGATTGTATTTCGGGAGCGTAATATTTGATGCCAGGGGAGCGGATGATAATGTTAAAACGCTTTAAATCTTTGAGGTAGTCATTTCCAAGCTGGAAGGATACGCCCTTTGGTGTTTCTATTTTTTCACTTGCATCTAATATCCATATTTCCGCACCGCGAAACTCTTTTGTTTTTTTGAGAAAGCGATATGCCGATTGCCCCTCTTTTCCAAATCCGAGAATGGCAATTTTTTGTTTCAATTTTATTTGCATTGTTTTATTATTGCAGGAAACTTTTCTTTTGACAATTTCATATAAAAGATGATAAAATGCAGCCACGTTGTTTTGGCTTTTACCAAAATGAATCTCGCGGCATTTTTCAGTCTATAAATGATGGGGAAATGCCGCGGGAGGGTCGGGAAAGGTTTTCCGGGAAGCCCCATAAGCTTCCGAAGCAGGTCCGAGTCCTGCCCCCGCAACAGCCAAGGCTAAGTCGATTTAAGACCGACTTAGCCTATGTTTCCGGAAGTTCGGTTTTTAAAAATCGACTCCGTTCTACTCCCCGTCGAAAGACGGGGAGTAGACGTTTTGCCCCAAGACCGAGACACATCCGAGTCCTGCCCCTGTAATCCATTTTTATGATTTTTTCATCTTTATTGGTTATAAGTGGTTGGTGTGCTTTGTTTATATTCTTCAGCTATGGCGGACTAATGAGAAATTATTTTTTCGAGAAGGTCTTCATAATCTTTTGTAGTAACTTGCCAATCGCCCGATTCCATTGGGTTGTCAAGATCTTTTAGTACGAGGAAGATTGAAAAAATGAGGCATGCGATGCTTGCGGTAAAAAGAAGCGCCATCCATACGTCTTTTATAGCGACAAACATAGAAAGTCCAATCAGAAGAAGAGCCGAGAAGTGAAGAGTTTGTTTAAGGAGTGGTGGGATGTGTTGGCCACTATATTCGATACGCGAAGATCGGTAATCGAGAATTTTCGTAAGAAGCGAAAACGAAGTCGATGCAAGCCCTGGTGTCTCGTTAAACATTTTATAAACACTCATGTCGAGGCCCATAATAACATCTTCAATTCTTATATCCTTTTCTCCTTTTTTATTATGTTTCCATCCATCATGCGTCACGAGCGTCAAGTATTTTTTAATGTAGCCGCGCATCTCTGTTCCGATTTTGTCGGGAAGGTGGCCTGACCAGCGATGTAGTTTTTCAAGGCCATCTATTTCTCCCAAACGTGGAGCTATCTTGTGAAGGGCGGGAAAATCGAAACCATGAAAGCTTTTCTCTATCACGTTCTTAATAATCTTATCGTGGATGAATATCGGAAGCATAAAACCGTTTCACTTGATGTTCTTCTTGAAAAAGGCTTTGAACCGAGCTTACACGACTCTGATCGAATTATTAACTTTTTAGACGGAAAAGATGCGACTCTCTTAATAAAAAGCCTTCCCAAGGCATATCAAAAGGCAATGCAAATGCGATACGTGGATGATTTGTCGCTTGAAGAAATAGCGTGCGCCACTGGAAAAACAAAAAATGCCATTGCGGTACAGTTACATCGCGGACTTGAAAAATTGAAATTGCTATATAGTCGTACGTAATATTTTTTAGAATCGTCAAAAAATCCCATTCCGTTACTACGCAGAATGGGATTTTTATTTTATGGCGAGTTGTAATAATTTAAATTCTTGGGCGGCTTTATTAATATGGGAATAGATTATTCCATAAATCGAAATGATAGATACAAAGGTCGTATTATTACAATTTATACAAAATATCCTTCGTGGGATTTGAGATTCTACCCGAATAAATATGCTCTACACTATTGCAGTCGTATTATTGATTCTTTGGATTTTTGGTGTTGTTGGAGTATATACCATTGGTTGGTTTATCCATATTCTCCTTGTTATAGCGGTAATTCTTGTTCTTATCCGTCTTATCCAGGGGCGAAATCCGATAGGTGGTTAACGGGGGCATGAGTATGTGTTTATATCGTCCCCTTTGCATTACTCAGAACCCATCTCGAAAATAGATTTTAGGTCAAAAAGATCTTTACTAGAAAAATTAAATTTTATCATTACTAACTTGCTGTTTTTAAGATGGGTTCTGAGATGTGCACTTTTTCTCTTCTTGTGAAATAATTCGTCAAATTAAATAAACCATTATTAATATTTATCATTATGGATTCATATAATTCTCCCACTACAAAACCCTTATTTAAGGGCACGCAAATCGTATGGTTTCTTCTTTGGTTTATTGAGACAATGTTGATCTTTCGTTTTGTTTTCAAATTAATGGGAGCAAATTCTGGAGCGTGGTTTACTGATTTTATCTATACCGTCACATGGCCATTTGTCGCTCCTTTTCTTGCAGTATTTCCGATAGGCATCGCACGGGAAAATGTTTTTGATTGGACGGCGCTTTTGGCGATGGCGGTCTATTGGATAGTCGCTCTCGCAATTATCAAATTTTTTCTGATGAGCAAAACGGTGTCGACAAGAGAGGCGGCGGCCGGGCTTGATGATCAGCAATGATAATGATGGACTCTATGGGGAATGATTCAAACATGTTGTAATATCCTTTCCGCCAGAACGGCATCTCTAGTGAAGGTATATATACATAAGTAGGTCGATTGTTTGCCAAGTGTTTTTAAAATATTAAACATTAAAAAATAACATGAAAAAAATAATTAACAGTCGTATCGGCTTCGCATCAATGGGAGCTCTTATGGCAATTCTCTTCGTTTCGTCGATGGGCGTGCAGAAGGCGCACGCTGCTATTTCCACTCAAATGGATATTGGATCCAAGGGAGCTGACGTGACAGCATTACAACAGTTTCTTGCTACAAATTATTCCATCTATCCTCAAGGAATCGTTTCAGGATATTTCGGTCCGCTTACAGCAGCTGCCGTCGTGCAGTTTCAAGTGAATTACGATATTTCTCAAGTAGGTCGTGTTGGTCCTCAGACCATGACAAAAATAAACAATCTTATGGCAACGGGGTTTGGACTTGATACGAGCGCTGCGATTATAAGTAATCTTTCGGTGAATACTGGCACAAATAGTGCAACTATCAATTGGACGACCAATAAGCTTGCGCGTGGTCAGGTGTTCTATGACATGAGCGTGCCAATGTCTAATGAGGCAACGGGACATAATCAGCTTCCGTATATTGGCGGCATGGCTGCCGGCGCGAACGGTAATCTGGGCGTCGCTAATTCTCAATCGATTTCCCTTACTGGTCTTCAGTCACAAACCACCTATTATTACATCGCTCGTGCGATTGATAATTCCGGAAATGTCAGCATGACCATACCGTATTATTTCCGAACAAACTAAGATAATTATTCCGGTAGTTGAGATAAAAATCACCCCTTAATAGGTACGGGGTGATTTTTATATAGTTTATTTTTTTTAAAACCTCTATAGTAGGTCTCATAAATAAAGGAATTTAAGTTTAGTTATTTACCGCCCCGAGCGAGAGATGGTTTATCGGCTAATAAAAAATTAACGATATACACTATTAGTTGTTTGATGCCGACGATAGGATTTAGGTAGAACTAGTGTTTTATAGATAGAAAAAAGCCGACATTTGTTTGTCGGCTTTTGGGCTACTTTTTCTTGCGGAAAGATTTTATCTTGGCCATTACAAGACTGTCTTCCATTATGTTTGTTGCGCATTCTCTTATCTCACAAACCTCTTGTATTCTCGGACACAGTGAGAGCAATTTGATCATTGCCTGCAGGCTCTCGGGACTGCTTGGTGGTGCGTTCAGTTGTGCTATAAAGGCGGTTCGGAACGTGCGAGCGTTGATAATCTGCTTAGTAGATAACTCCTTCCATTCTAAAAGAACTTCTTGTTTTTTTGGGTCTTCCTTGCTCGTTCTTATGTATGTACTTCGGGCGTCTTCGACGGCGGTTGCAAGCTCAATGGCAGATAATTCTTTTTTCCCATAGTTCAAATCTGGATCTTTCTCTATGGTTTCCGTGCTATTCATACATGTTCTGCCCCTTTCTTAATCTTTTCTATCTATTATATATTGTCTAATTCTGTCGGTTGCGATAGGCAGAATATATTCTGTTGTCAATGTTGAGCGTATCTTGCATATACATTCCTGTCATCACCATAAGAGATGGCGGTGCTGCAGTCAAGAACGTCAGAAATTTTTTGAGTAGTGATACCACGAGACGCAACCAAAATTACTGAACAGTTCGTATACTATTTGTGGTATACTTATTACATAAAACTATGTCTAAAAAAATCATATCAACAGCAAGTGCTCTATTAATAGTAATGCTCGGAGTTTTTGTCGGCGTGTCGAGTGCGCATGCGGCGACGCCGTCAGTGGTAAGTACAAAAATAACGGGATCGAATACGCTCACTATCGTTTATTCTGAGCCTGTCATAACAAATAGTTGGGATTATACGAATTTTACCGGTAACTTGAGCGGCCTTGGTATTATGTCTATTACTGGTTCTGGTACGAGCATTGTTACGCTAACCCTGAATGGAATTCCTTCGACTTCGAATACGTCAGGATATCTTACGATTGGAACGGGCGTCATAAGCGCAAGCACCAATGCTTCTTTTCCTGGCGGAACTTATAATGTGACAAGCGCCCAGGCGCCAATTCTTTCCTCGGTATCGGTTTCTGTAAATAATATTGGTGATACTTTTTCCGCCATGGGAAGCCAGATTACGCTTACGTTCAGTACGAATAAATCGGTGGTAAATCCAACTGTTACATTATTGGGTCACACGATTGGCGTGAGTGGTACGGGCCCCGGTCCTTATACGGTGAATTATACTTTAGTTAGTGGCGATGCTCAGGGGACAATTCCTGCGACAATTTTGTTTACCGACACGAGCGGCAATAGCGGTAGCGCGACCGTGAATATCTTGAGTAACGGCACCTCCAACACAACGGGAAGCTCGGGTGGATATATTACCTCGAATGCTAACTCTTCTGGAGTGCTTTATCCTGGAAATACTATTGTATTTACTCTTGTTCCTTCGGTGACCCAGTCAAACGTACGATCGGTAGCGGGATCATATAATGGCGTACCGCTTTCGTGGTATACAAGTAATAATGGAGCGACATACATCGCTACCTATACGGTTGCGCTCGGACAAGCAAACACGACTTATCCGCTTCAGATTAGCGGCGTAACGCTTGTTGATCAATATGGCAACACGGTTGGGCCGTTCTCCGGAACTGATGTCCAAAAGACAATTGTAGCGTCGACGGCAAGTGGCCCCATTACGATCTATCAATCGGCGGCGATTCCGACGCCTAATGTCAATACGACTCCAAGCTACTCCCTTGTTTCGACAGCGCCGGGCATTATCCGCTATGGAGGGGATTGCTCGAGTCAGACGACATCTGCTTCGGCGGGTCTCAACACTATTGTCATGAATACGCTTGCGAATGGACTTCATAGTAACTGTGTTATCACGGTTACTGATTCGGCAGGAAACATCAGTAATCAATTGGTTGTTTCTCCTTTTGTGGTTGGTACGATAGTGACGACTTCCCCAAGTAGCGACCTTACCGCTCAAATCAAAGCTCTTCAAGATCGACTTGTTTCATTGCAGACACAGACAAGCGCCAGCGGAGCTTCAAAATCATATCAATTCAATAATTTTCTAGGTATTGGGTCTGTTAGTGCTGACGTTACTGCCCTCCAGAATCTGCTTAAGGAAAAAGGATTATATACTGGGCCCATAACCGGTCGTTATGGTGCGCTCACTGAGGCTGCGGTGAAAAAATATCAGGCAGCACACGGTCTTACGCCAGCAGGATATGTTGGCCCTGGAACGCGAGAGGCGTTAAATACGGGGAAGTAGCCGGATTTTTCGACATCGACGATAGAAAGAGGTTGTAGAAAATAAAGAAAACGCCCCATGTATCATTATTGGGGCGTTTTTTGATATGTTTTATGCCGATGATGTGATTTTTGAGAAAAAATTTGCCGGTTGACCGCTTGATGTTGCGCTTTATAAAAAAATGTGTTGGAGCTTTGAGTTTATGCACAGTTTTGAGAATTGCGTTATTGTTTTTCGGCGGTACAATGAGTTCACAAAGAATTTTTTAGAGATTTTTTCTTTGATTTAGAAAATGGTTCGAAAATAAAAAAGGCAGAATTCTTGGCTAAAAATATTTTTTCAAAACATTTTTTCTCAAAAAGAATTTTTATAGATAATATTGTCGAATATTAAAAATTAATTAACAAAAATTATGCAAATCGCAGGGCAACAGTGGGTTATTAAAAGGGATGGGCGAAAGCAGGCTTTCGACGAGAAGAAAATCATAGCAGCTATTACAAAAGCCGGGAAAGGAACTGGTGAGTTTGATGAGCAAGAAGCAACGCTGCTTGCAAGGAAAGCTATTGCCCTTCTTCCTACTGAACCTAAAGATTTGCCTCCGGCGGTTGAAGAGGTACAGGACATTGTTGAAATGGTTCTTATGGAGTCGCCGTATCGACGAACGGCGAAATCGTATATTTTGTATCGTGATCAACATCGTGCGCTCCGCGAAATGATCGAAACCTCTCACATTGATCTCATTGATCAATATCTTACTCGTGCCGATTGGCAGGTGAATGAGAATAGTAATATGGATTTTTCTCTTCAGGGTCTCAATAATTATCTTGCTGCGGAAACGAGTAAGACGTATTGGTTGAATAAGGCGTATCCTGAAAATATTCGCAATGCCTATCGCAATGGTGATTTCCATATTCACGATCTTGGAGAATTGGCGGTGTATTGCGTTGGCTGGGATCTTTTCGAATTGCTTGTTGAAGGATTTCGCGGCGTACCAGGAAAGGTAGAATCATCACCGGCGAAACATTTACGTACCGCGCTTGGTCAAATCGTTAATTTTATGTATACGCTTCAAGGTGAGGCAGCGGGCGCTATCGCATTTTCAAACTTCGATACGCTTCTTGCTCCTTTTATTCGTTACGACAACCTCTCTTACAAAGAGGTGAAGCAAGCAATGCAGGAATTTGTTTTCAATATGAACGTTCCGACGCGTGTCGGTTTTCAAACACCGTTTTCCAATATCACACTTGATCTTACGCCATCGCCGAATTTTAAGAATAATCCAGTTGTGATTGGTGGTCAGCCGCAAAAGGAAACTTATGGCGAATTCCAGGAAGAAATGGACCTGCTTGATCGCGCATTTTTCGAGGTTATGTCAGAGGGTGATGCCGCCGGAAGAGTCTTCTCGTTTCCAATTCCTACTATTAATATCACGAAAGATTTTGATTGGGAGCGGGAACAATATAAGGATCTTTGGAAAATTACCGCAAAGTACGGTATTCCTTACTTCAGCAATTTTGTAAATTCCGATATGCGTCCAGAGGATACGCGTTCGATGTGTTGTCGTTTGAGGCTTGATATTAAAGAGCTTGGACGTCGTGGTGGTGGATTATTTGGTGCGAACGCGCTTACGGGAAGTGTCGGCGTCGTTACTATCAATATGCCGCGTTTGGGACATGTTTCCAAATCAGTGGAAGAATTCAAAAATAATCTTCGGATGCGCATGGATGAAGCAAAAGAAAGTCTTGAGATCAAGCGTCGAGTACTTGAAAAATTCACTGATGCCGGTCTCTATCCCTATACCAAATATTATCTTCGCAAAATTAAGCAGCGTGATGGTACATATTGGAGTAATCATTTTTCTACCATTGGGCTGGTTGGACTCAATGAGGCTTCGGTGAATCTTCTTGGGGTTTCTCTTGGCGAAACAAAAGGACGTGAGTTTGGTATTGAGGTGCTTGATTTCATGCGTGATGTTCTTCTTGAATACCAAAGAGAAACAGGAAATCTTTATAATCTTGAAGCAACACCAGCCGAAGGAACGTCCTATCGTCTCGCAAAAAAGGATATCGCGAAATATCCAGAAATTATCGTTGCAAACAATGAGGCGTATCGAAATCATGGAGCAGAGCCGTTTTATACGAACTCGTCGCAGCTTCCTGTTTCATATACTGATGATATTTTCGAAAGTCTTGATTTGCAGGATGAGCTGCAGACGAAATATACTGGCGGCACGGTTATTCATCTTTTCATTGGTGAAAAGATTGATGATTACCGAACAGTCATTGCGCTTGCAAAGAAAATTTGTTCACGGTATCGTTTGCCGTATTTCAGTATTACGCCGACGTTTAGTATCTGTCCGAGTCATGGTTATCGCGCCGGCAGGCACGATAAGTGCAATGAGTGCGGAAGTGAATGTGAAGTGTACTCTCGCGTAGTTGGGTATCTTCGTCCTGTAAAACAATGGAACATCGGAAAGAAGGCTGAGTTCGAAGAAAGAAAAACATTTGCGGTGTCTCAAGGAGAAGTACCAAAAGAAACATTATGATCCTCGGTGGACTCCAAAAAACGACACTCATCGACTATCCTGGTAAAATAGCAGCCATTGTTTTTACGGCCGGGTGTAATTTTAATTGTCATTATTGTTACAATCCGGAACTTAGAAGTTTTTCGCCAAATTTTTCAGTAGAAGAGTTTTTTAAGTTTCTTGATCGGAGAAAAGGTCAACTCGATGCAGTAACGGTAACGGGTGGCGAGCCGACCGTGCATGCCGACCTCTTTGATTTTATTAGCGAAATAAAGAAGCGTGATTTTTTTGTGAAGCTCGATACACAGGGAAGTAATCCGGCGGCGGTCCGAAAGCTTGTCGAGAACAATTTGATCGATTATATCGCTATGGATATCAAAGCACCTCTCCTTCGCTATTTCGATGTTATAAACTGCCCCGTGAATAATGCCGCCATTAGTGAAAGCATTGAATTTGTTATGGCGCACGCACCTGATTATGAATTTCGAACAACGGTCGTAGAGGGGCAGCTTGGCGTGGATGATATCGAAGAGATTGGAAAATTGATTCATGGTGCAAAACGGCACTATTTGCAGAAATTTGTTGCGAACAATAATTTGAACGATCCTACTTATTCTTCTTTTCATGCTCCGAGCGAGATTGTGATGGAGGAAATGCGGGCAACGATGGCGCGTCATGTAGGAGAAGCGTTTGTGAGATAAAAAATGGCAACACACCATTTAAAACTTATTGGAAAACATCTTGAATACGACGATGTCGCAATTCTTGATTTTGTTTCCGTTGATGACAAGAAAATACCATTTACTCCTGGGCAGTATATGAATCTTCATGTTTCGATGTCGTCAAGTGATTTTGGTAATAGTTTATCTTCGCGGCCTTATACGATTGCCTCTGCTCCAAGCGATACATTTTTACGCTTTGCTATTCGCAAGAGGGGATCATTTTCATCAATGCTTCACGAGCTCTCCAATGGCACATCTGTTATTGCTGACGGCCCCTATGGAGTTCTTTGTCCGCCATTAGATAGCGCTCCCGTTATTTGTATTGCCGCAGGTATCGGGATCGCACCATTTATGAGTTGGATTCGTTCGCTTGCTGCTGACAAAGAAAATAGCAGACCAATATTTGTTCTCGTAAGCAATACGGCGGAATTTCGCGCGCCGTTTTTGAAAGAACTCATTGCTTTAGAAAAAGAAAATGTATGGCTTTCTGTAAAATCGTTTCTTACCAAGCAGTCTGATTCTGCAGAACATCCAGCGATGCTTCGTCGTATCGCAATTGAGGATATAAAAAATGTTGTTTTATTTGCACCTGACGCGAGTATTGCAATATGTGGTCTTTCTGGGTTCGTTCTTTCTATGCAACAAGCGGCGCAAGCGGCCAATGTGCCCAAGGCCCGCATCCTCACAGAGGCTTTTTATTGATTTTACAGAGACTGATGAGCGTAGTTGCCGTCGATGGCGTGAGAGCATATAATCCTAGCAATGCCATCTTCTACTACTGAACTTATTAAAAGCAAGCTTGATGTTGTGGAGCTCCTTCGTGGGTATATGACGCTCGCGCCTGCGGGAAAGAATTTTAAGGGACTCTGCCCGTTTCATCATGAGAAATCGCCGTCATTTATGGTGTCGCCCGAACGACAGTCGTGGCATTGTTTTGGGTGTGCATTGGGAGGAGATATTTTTACGTTTATCATGCGCCATGAAAATATTGAGTTTGGCGAAGCGATGCGCATTCTTGCGGAAAAAGCTGGCGTGGAATTGCGTCATGAAAATCCTGCTGAATATAAATATAGCGGATTATTATATGACCTTAATGAATCGGCAAAGAATTTTTTCAAACAATCACTTGCCGCCGCTCCGGTCGCACAGAAATATCTTACCGAAAGGGGACTAACAAAAGAAACTATAGAAGAATTTGAGATTGGCTGGGCGCCGAATGAGACCGAGGGTCTTTCAATGTTTTTTTTGAATAATGGTACTGGACCACAAGACCTTCTTCAGGCGGGACTTTCAATAAAGACCGAACGGGGATTAATGCTTGATCGTTTTCGTGGCCGAATCATGTTTCCGATTCATAATCACATGGGAAGAGTAGTCGGTTTTACGGGAAGGATTTTGCCGCAGCTCGATCGTGGCGATATGGGAAAATATGTAAACAGTCCTGAAACGCCGATTTTCCAGAAATCAAAAATTTTATACGGGTTTTGGAAAAGCAAAGATTCCGTTCGTGAAAAAAAGTCGGCGATATTGGTTGAAGGACAGATGGATTTTTTGATGAGTTATCAATCCGGCGCAAAGAACGTTATTGCAAGTTCCGGGACGGCGCTTACGGCAGATCATTTGCGGACGCTCCATCGGTTTACTGAAGAAATTATTTTGAGCTTTGATAACGATGTGGCGGGATCTGATGCGGCCGAGCGAGCAATCGCGCTTGCTGAGGCAAATGATTTTTCAGTGAAAATTGCAACGTTCGTCGATTTCAAAGATGCTGCTGATGCTGCGCACGCGAATCCGGAAAATGTATTGAAAACGTTTGCTGCCGCGATTCCGGCTCCAGAATTTTATTTCAAAAAGTATTTGCCTCAAAATACTGTGGAACTAAGTACTCGTGATGGACTTATGAAACTTCGCGCGGTGCTCGGAAAACTGAAAGATCTAACTAGTCCGGTTGAGCGCGATTTTTGGATGAAGGAACTCTCCCATCGTACCGGGATTAATAGTAGTGTGCTCGAGGAAGAGGCAGGAAAGGCTTCTATTGTTCATCCGCAAATATACGGACCAAAGGAAAAAGAAGAAGTGGTTCCCAAAAGAATTATTTCCCGACGCGATTTTATTGTAGAAAAGATGCTTGCCGCCGTTCTTGCGAGACAAAATTTTTTAGAAAAGAATCCAGACGAATCCGTGAAAGATGTTTTTAGTGTTTTTGATGATTGCGCAGAATATCTCACTCCAGCACAGAAAGAGGTTTTGTGGATTTTGAAAAGCGGTGCGCGACGAAGTGATGATCCAGCGATCGACGAAATGATCGGATCGACTGTTTTTCTTTCTTCGGAGGAAGTGGCCGACGACGAAATACAGAAGCTCAAAAATGAATTTGTAAAAGAATATATAAAGGAACAGCGTTCCATTTTGACAACAAAGATAAAAAATGCAGAAGCGACAGGCAATGATGAGGAATTGAAGCAGGCACTTGAAGAGCTGAAAGATGTGCAGTCGTTGAGAGAGGAATAATTTCGTTGAATTTTGTTCTGGATTATTGGCTGATGTTTTTGGGACATCGGAGGGATTGATGTGATACAATAATAGGAACTACGAGAAATGAAAGTTCATAAAATCAGATCTTTAATAACGCGAAAACTGGGAGTTCTTTTTTTGAGCATTGTTATAGGATGCTTTGCAGGGGCAGTAGCAAGTTTTGCGTTTTCAAGTCCCGGGTCTAATCAGCCGCCGAATGGTAATCCTCTTTTCTGGCTTTTGAGTGGATCGAATATGTATTATACGGCGGGAAGCGTGGGAGTTGGAACGAATAACCCAGTTGCAACTTTTGATGTTGGCGGCACCGGTTCCCAGAAAATGCCCGTTGGCACCACGGCGCAGCGTCCTTCGAGTCCTGCGACTGGCATGATGCGGTTCAATACCGATACCTCAAAATTGGAATTTTATAATGGAGCTTCTTGGACGGGGGTTGGCGGTATATCAGCGACGGGAGGCACCATTGCTGACGTTGGTGGATATCGTATTCATACTTTTACTACCAGTGGTACGTTCACGGTTATTTCTGGTGGTACGGTTGAATATCTTCTTGTCGGCGGTGGTGGAGGAGGAAGCGGAGCAATTTCCGGTGGTGGCGGAGCCGGTGGATTTCTCGCTGGTACGACTGTTGTTACGCCAGGATCTATAACGGTCACTGTTGGTGCTGGCGGTGCTGGCGGTGCCGCAGAGTCAGGAACTGGCGGTGCTGGCGGTAATTCATTATTTAATTCTATTACGGCAATAGGAGGTGGACCAGGAGGTCCAGCGTATGGAGGTCCTGGAGTTGCTGGTGGTTCGGGTGGAGGAGGAAGTCGTGCGGGTGGTCCTTCAACTAGCATTTATCCAGGTGGAGCAGGTACTTCTTTACAGGGAAGCACTGGTGGAAGTGGTTCCAACTGTGGCGGTAGCGACAATTATGGTTCCGGTGGCGGTGGTGGTGGTGCCGGCGGTGTTGGAGGGGCTGCATCTTGTGGAGGAACCTCTGGTAACGGGGGAATCGGTTTGTCGTCATCAATTTCTGGCTCGTCTGTAATGTATGCTGCCGGTGGTGGCGGTGGAGCATATAACGGTACAGGTGGCACAGGCGGGAGCGGTATTGGCGGTAACGGAAGCGGAAATTCTCCGGCACCGACTGCTGGTGCAACCAATACCGGAAGCGGCGGTGGTGCCGGTGGGTATCCAAGCAATAGAGCGGGAGCAGCCGGTGGCAGCGGTATTGTTATTATCCGTTATCAACTTTAATTTGCTCCCATCATGATCTCTTCTCATCGAACAAGAGCTTTCACCCGTACTATGACCTCCAAAGCTTTCACCCTCATAGAACTCCTCGTTGTCCTCGCCATCATCTCTGTCCTCATGATGGTTGTCATCTCAACTATTAACCCCATAGAGCTCCTCAAACAAAGCAGAGACACGAATAGACTCTCTGATATGACAAGTCTCGATTCAGCCCTCAAA
>CAIWCR010000005.1 GCA_903911245.1 uncultured Parcubacteria group bacterium
AACTGCCATTTCTTTAGAGCAAAGCCAAAATGCTGTTACAAAAGCCAAGGAAAATCTTTTGCAGGCATCAACAACGCTTCAAAAAGATTATCAAAGCGCGTTTGATACGCTCGGCAGTTCTTTTGTTGATTTCCAAAATGTGATGTCGCAATTGCAAAGCTTTGTGGCAGGAACTGATATAAATAAATCCCAAAGCAATCCTGATGCTTATGTGAATCTGATGCCGAATTATCTTCAAGTAACTACGCGGCCATATCGCGACGACGTTGTTTCGCATTATGCCGCAGCCGTTACGGCTTATCAGAGTAGTCTTGCTGATTATCATGCAAAGAGCCGATATGACAACGAAGCAACGCTTGATAGTCTTTTCTCCGAAACATATACGACGGCAAAATTACTGAGCGAATCAGTAAAGTCAGCAAAAGACATGCTGAATTTTGTCGCTAACAATTATCCGACCAACATCGGACTTGCTCCGCTTCCTACCATTACAAATACGTTTCAAACAAGTTTTGGAACGTATACCAATACTGCAAATAATGATGTTTCGAATATTTTGAATGCCATAAATGTCATCGCTTCCGATAAAACAGCATTAAGCGATGCTAGTCTATCGCTCAATGAGGCAAGTACGTCTTTAGCAACTCTCATTGCCGGTACCGATCCGCTCGATATCCAATCGCAACAATTGAATATTGCTCAGGCTCAAGCCTCAGTGGAAACCGCACAGCAAAATCTTAACAATTGTTATGTCCGCGCGCCGATTGCAGGAATCATTTCAGCAGTAAGTGCCGTTATTGGAGAAACTGTCGCATCACCAGCGGTAAGTATGATAGGCGAAGGACAAGTTGCCGAGATAACGATGAGTGAAACTGATGCAATCAACGTTAAAATAGGCAATAGAGCAACGCTTACTTTTGATGCTGTTGATGGTCTTTCTATTGCGGGGACGGTAACAGAAATTGATCCGGTGGGCACGGTGAGCCAGGGAGTGGTAAGTTATAGCGCAAAAATAAGTTTTAATGATGCAACAAATCAGGTAAGACCTGGCATGAGTGTTTCTGCCGACATTGCTACCGCAACTCATCAGGACGTCATCACTATCCCAAGTTCAGCGGTTCAAACCGTAGGATCCTCCTCATATGTTCTTACTCCTTCAATCGATCTTTCAGATGTTGACTTGGCGGCAAGTGCGAATAGTGGAATAACAATCGGTTCAACGAAACGCGTTTTGGTAACGACGGGTCTTTCTGACGGCACTATAACGGAAATTATATCCGGATTAAATGTCGGCGATCAGATAATTGTTAAAACAATAAAATCAACTGCTTCGACTGCCAGCTCGGCCTCATCGGCGTCGTCGGCCGTCACTTCAAAAAGCTCGGGAAGTATTTTAAATGTTTTAGGCGGAAGAAGTGCTGGCGGGCCACCAGCGGGCAGATAATTATCAGAACCGACATGATTATTGATTGTAAAAACATTACCAAAGTATACGGCTCCGGAACAACGCAAACCAATGTGTTGAAGGGTGTTTCGTTTTCGATCGCAGAAGGGGAATTTGTGGCGATTATGGGACCGTCGGGTTCCGGAAAATCAACATTGATGCATATCTTGGGAGCGCTTGATACGCCGACAAGCGGAAAATATCTTTTTGACAATGAAGATATTTCAAAACTTTCAGATGATGAATTGTCCAATATCAGAATGGAAAAAATAGGATTTGTTTTTCAGTCATTCAATCTTTTGCCTCGAACAACGGTTTTGCGTAACGTAGAATTACCGCTCATCTATGCAAATATTCCCAAAAAAGAACGCGAAAACATAGCAACCAAGGCGCTCGACGATTCGGCGTTTCCAGATGAGTTTCGAGATCTTCATTCCAATCAGCTTTCCGGAGGCATGATGCAACGCGTTGCCATCGCTCGCTCACTTGTTAATGATCCAGCGCTTATTCTTGCCGATGAACCTACGGGAAATCTTGATTCCAAAACGGGAGAAATTGTATTGAGTACCTTTCAAAAGCTTAATAAACAGCATAAAAAAACTATCGTACTTATTACACATGAACAATATATTGCCGAACACGCTGATCGCATTATTCATATTCGCGACGGAAACATTGTAAGTGACGAAAATAATAATAAAAAACGAATCGCGCGAAGCGAACCAAGCGAAGAAAATTAATCCTATATTATTAACGATGACCACAAAAGATCTTTGGGAAGAAACATATAATGCAATAACGGTAAACAAGGTGCGATCGGGGCTTACCATGCTCGGTATCGTGATTGGCATTGCCTCAGTTATTGCCATGGTAGCAATCGGTCAGGGCACGCAAGCGTCAATTCAATCAAGCATTCAATCGCTTGGCTCGAATCTTATTATGATTATGCCTGGCGCTCAGCGTTCGTTTGGTACTGTTGTCCGATCGCAGGCGGGAAGTTCGCAAACATTAACACCAGAAGATGCCGATGCTATTGCGGCGCTTGATGGCGTTGCAGCTGTTGCGCGGGAAGTAAGCGGTAGATATCAAGTGGTTTATAAGGGAAATAATGCAAATACGAACGTCATAGGGACAAATGCTGCATACACGAGCGTACGAAATCTCCAAATCGATCAGGGCGTTTTTATTACCGATAACGATGTCACTGCTTCAAGTAAAAACGCTGTTATAGGCGCCACCGTTCTTCAAAATCTATTTGCAACTATCAACGCAAGCGCCACTCCAGATCAAGCACTTGGACAAACCATTCGCATCAAAGGAGGACAGTTTAAAATTATAGGAGTAACCATAGCAAAAGGAGGAAGTGGATTTAGTAATCAGGATGATACGATTTATATTCCTTACACAACAGCACAACGTCTTCTCGTTGGAAGCACTGCCTATCTTGGCGAAATCGATGTTCAAGCACAAGACCAAGGATTAATGACGAATGTCCAATCAGAGATTACCAACCTTCTTTTGTCACGGCATAAAATATCCGATCCTACAAAAGCGGATTTTAATGTAATGAATCAATCAGATATCGTTTCTACGGCATCAAGCGTAACAAATACCTTTACCACGCTTCTTGCTTCTATTGCTGCTATTTCGCTTCTTGTCGGCGGCATCGGCATTATGAACATGATGCTTACCACCGTTACGGAACGAACGAGAGAAATTGGTTTGAGGAAAGCGGTCGGCGCAAAAAAACGAGATATCACAATGCAGTTTCTTGCAGAATCAGTAATGCTCACTTTCACGGGAGGACTAATGGGTGTCGCACTCGGATGGTTTATTGCTTTTTGTATTTCTTATTTCGCATCCATTACAACGAGTATTTCATGGCAATATATTCTCCTTGCGTTCGGCGTTTCGGCGGCAATCGGCATTATTTTTGGTTATTATCCGGCAAAGCGTGCAGCAGAGCTTAATCCAATTGAAGCATTGCGATATGAATAAGGACTTCGCCCCCAATGAATATCGAGGATCCACTTATAACAAAAAAAGAATATTGAAATATGTCCCAAAGGTCGTACATTAAACAATAATGAACATGATAAATAAACTTAAAAAGCATTGGCGTTCAATCATGGCATGCGTTGCATGTGCTCTTATTTTCTTCTTTGCCGGAATGGCGCTTGGAAAAATAGGAGGAGTGCCCAACTCTTCCGGAAGAACTGGTTCTTTTTCAGGAGGAATGCCCACAGGGACTCCCAGCAGAACGCAAAGAGGTGGGGGATTTGCAAGCGGGCAAGTCACCGCAAAAGACAATCAAAGCATTACGCTTCAATTACCAAACGGCAATTCAGAAATAGTGCTTTATTCAAGCTCGACGCAAATCGTAAAACCGACTGCTACATCATTAAAAGACGTTACGATTGGCGGCCAAGTAATGATTGGCGGAACACAGAATTCGGATGGAAGCTTAACGGCGCAATCAATTCAAATTAGAGGAAACGAAACTTCAAGCGCCGCGATTATTCCGCCACGCGGGAAATAAATATTTGAATAGGATTTTAAAGTATCTACATATAAAAAGCGGCGCGTGAGGCGCCGCTTTTGCGTAAAAGCCATTATTGTAAAATTTATTTTTTATTTGATTAAATATGATATAATCAAAATCAATGAAATTGAAATCGACAAATTCTTTCATCTTTTCAAATCTCAAAGTCTTATTCCTCAGTATCATCATAGACTCAGTGGCGGTCAAAATTGGATATCTTTTAAAAACAGTTCAGGGACATCAAAATGGGCAATCAATAATTTAAATACCGGAACCGACTTTAATTTTTCAGAAACAGGAGTGGCCGATGGACGTTTGTATTTAAAAGCAGGAGGTAATGTAGGGATTGGGACGACGGCACCAGGAGCAACCTTAGATGTGAGTGGAACAGGATCTATAAAAATTCCAGTTGGTACTACCGCACAACGACCTTCGAGTCCCGTTGCTGGCATGATGCGATTCAATACCGATTCTTCAAGAGTTGAATTTTATAATGGAATAGCATGGACATGGGGAGGCGTATCTGCAACAGGTGGCACTGTCACTGATATTGGCGGATACCGTATTCATACTTTTACGACAAGCGGTACATTTACCGTTGGCGCTGGTGGAAATATTGAAGTTCTTGTTATTGCCGGCGGTTATGGCGGTGGAGGAGGAGGTGGTGGTGGAATAGTTTATGGATCAACTTCTATTTCTGCTGGCCAGGTGATAGCCGTGACAGTTGGTACGGGCGGCACTGGCGGGGCTGCCGCAGCCGCAGCAACTGGTCCAATTGGAACTCGTGGATAACAGCGTGTTTAATACATTTACTGCAATCGGCGGTGGCTATGGAGGTGGACAAGCAGGCGGTTCTCCTTCTACGGGTGGTTCTGGCGGCGGTGGTGCATCATGCGCTGTCTATGGTACTGGAGCGTCTGGAACTACCGGACAAGGTAATGCCGGTGGAAATGGCAATGGATCAGCTTCTGATTTTGCTGGCGGCGGCGGTGGTGCCGGGGGTCCAGGCATTTCAGGATCTAATGCGGTGGGCGGTGACGGTGGTCCTGGTTTACAATATTCAATTTCTGGTTCCACTACTTGGTATGGCGGTGGTGGAGGAGGTGGTGTATATAGCGGAACTAATGGTAAGGGCGGATTAGGTGGCGGTGGAAATGCTACGGTTGGTCCCGCTGGTGGTTCGGCAGCAAGCGGGCAAGCAAATACGGGTGGTGGTGGAGGCGGTGGATCGTGGGGTCCTTCCCTTGGTAGCTCGGGCGGTAATGGCGGCTCTGGCATTGTTATTGTTCGTTATCCACTTTAAAAAGATATTACCTAATCATCATTCCAGGCAATTCATAAAATCATTACTAATAAGTCAGGACTTGCAAAATTATTGGATATGGGATATAATTCTTTTTATAAATAAGCATATATAAACGCATTTATGGCACTCGCATCAAAAACGATAATCGCGGCGCTTGCGGATCTGACACCTCGACAAAAGGATGTTCTGGTCGGCCGCTTTGGACTTGAAAAAAAGGATGAAAAAGGGGAGACATTAGCCGCCATTGGCGAGCGAATGAATGTTACCCGTGAGCGTATTCGTCAGATAGAAAATGCCGCTATTACGCTCGCAAAAGAGAATCTTTTAAAGAATAACGAGACCGTTTCGGCACTCAAAAAAATTAGCGATTATATCGCCAAAAACGGCGGGGCGGTGAAAAAAGAAGTGGTTGTTCAGTATGCCTCGGCATTTTTGAACGGCGTCGGAGGAAATCAGATGGATTTTTTGGGTGAGGCATCGGAATCTTTCAATCTCGCCGCTGATGATAAAGATTATTTCTCGTTTTATTATCTCACAAAGAAAGACATGAAAGCGGCGCTTGCTTTTGTGAATAATTGGACTAACTATCTTGAATCGAAAAAACAAAAAGTCTTTTCTGATTCGTACGAAGCAACCCTTGCAAGTTTTTTGAAAGCAAAGCCAGCGCTTTCATCCTCGGCAGAAAGCTATCTTGCCATCTCGAAACGCATCATGAAAAGTCCATACGGCGATATCGGTCTTCGTGAATGGCCGGAAATCAATCCGACGACAATACGAGATAAGGTTTATCTCATTATGAAAAAAAGAAAAGAGCCGCTGTATTTTAAGGATATTGCAACGCATATCAACAAAGCCGGCTTCAATGATCATGTTGCGCTTACGCCAACGGTGCATAACGAACTTATTAAAGATGAACGTTTTGCGTTGGTTGGCCGCGGCATGTATGGCTTGCGGGAATATGGATTTGAATCAGGAACTGCACGTGAAGCAATCGCAAAGGTTTTAAAGACGAAAGGATCGCTTGGCTCGACTGATGTTGTTTCTCATGTAAACAAGCAGTACTCCTTCCGCCAAAATACGATTCTTATCAATCTTCAGAACAAGAATTTCTTCGAACGACTTTCCGACGGAACCTACCGCGTCCGCGAATCTTAAAAGTAAAGAATTCAGAATTTCCGCCAGAAATGAATCTGCCTCTGGCAGAAGGTTTAATGCACCATTAACTTTCCTTGCTCTTTGTTCTATAATTATCCTATATTTTAAATTTTATGGACTCTTTTATACCATTTATTCTTTCGCAGATAGTGGCGGCTGGCGAAAGCATTGTCACTGTCTGGGGTATGATATGGTGGATTGCCCTTCCTATTATAGGACTGATTCTTTTTTGGGAATTTTGGCTTTTATATGTTCGCATCCAATGGTCAAAAAAGATCAATTGGAAAGTGCTTGAGATACGGGTTCCTAAAAATATTTTGAAAACTCCAAAAGCAATGGAGCAGATTTTCGCCGCGGCACACGCTCTTCAGCAATCACATCGATTCTTGAAAAAATATTGGGAGGGCGAAATGGATTATAAAATGTCGTTTGAGCTCGTTGGAAGGGCTGGGGGAAGCCATTTCTATCTTCGCTTACCGGAACAATTCCGTAATTTAATGGAGTCGGCGATCTATTCACAATATCCCGAAGCGGAAATCATCGAGGCGGACAATTACATCGCGCAAATGCCCGCAATAATACCGAATAACACATTCGATTGCTATGGCGCGGAACAAATTCTTGGCAATCCGAATTGCTATCCGATACGTACATACCCCATGTTTGAAGAGTCAGTGGAAGAACAACGCATCGATCCAATTGCGCTTATCATGGAAGCAATGTCAAAACTGAAAGATAATGAACAGATATGGATTCAACTTGTTATCTGCCCCATTGATGATGCATGGAAAAAAGAAGGGGAAGAAATTATAAACAAAATGCTCGGCATTGATGTTGAGAAAAAAGGCGGCGGATTTTTTTCTGGATTTCAAGGATTTGGTTTTACACTCGGAGAATTATTGTTCGCCCCTTTTGAGCACCCGAGTCAGGAAGTGAAACGCAAAGAAGAAAAACAAACCAATCTAAAGCTTCTTCTTTCAAATCCATCGACTAAGAATATTGTCGAAGGAATACGAGATAAGATATCGAAGGTCGCCTTTGAGACAACGCTTCGTTATGTTTATATCGACAAGCGCGAAACATTCAAACGAGACAATATTTCTTCGATTACTGGATTTTTGAAACAATTTAATACTCAGGATCTTAATTATTTCAAATCGAATATTCTTACGCTGCCAATCGGCATGGGGCTTTTTTTCAAAGAAAGAAAGGCTTCCTGGAGAAAGCGTATGTTATATGAACGATATTGCGGAATGTTTTCGAGTCCTGTTCCTGCCGGCAAGGCGCCTTCTATTTTAAACATTGAAGAACTTGCAACGCTTTATCATTTCCCGATTGCTGCGGTAGGTACCACCGAGCTCGAAAAGATCACTTCACGCAAAGGTGGACCACCGGCAAGCTTGCCGCTCGTAGAATAATATATTGTTTTATCTTTTTAGGGACGAATTAAAACGGACTTTATGCTAGAATAACACCATGCTCGATAACTCTTCAGATATCACGCCTCTTGGCTTTTATAATTTCCATCAGCAGCAAAAAAAATTTGGCATCAAAATCGATGACCGACGTCGACACGTCTATGTCGTAGGAAAAACAGGCGTAGGAAAATCGACACTTTTGGAAAACATGATTATAGCTGATATTCGCGCCGGAAAAGGGGTAGCATTTTTTGATCCTCACGGAGAATCAGCAGAAAAGATCCTTGATTTTATTCCGGAAGAACGACTTGATGACGTCATTTATTTTGATCCGTCGGATACCAATAATCCGATTGCGTTCAATCCTATGGAGCAAATCGGCGGAATCGAATTTCGACATCTTGTCGCGTCGGGAATTATGGGTGTGTTTAAAAAAATATGGCCTGACGCATGGTCGGCACGTATGGAATATATTTTGAATAATACTATTCTTGCATTGCTTGAATATCCCGATTCCACGCTTCTCGGTATCATGCGTATGTTTGCAGAGCCGGCATATCGTAAAAAAATCGTAGATAATCTACAAGATCCTGTTATTAAAGCATTTTGGACAAATGAATTCGCAAAATATACTCAACGATTAGAAACAGAGGCACTCGCCGCAATTCAAAATAAAGTTGGGCAGTTTATTTCCAACCCGCTCATTAGAAATATTATGGGGCAAGCCCGCTCGACCATTAATATGCGTGATATCATGGATGGCCAGAAAATCCTCATCGTAAATCTTTCAAAGGGAAAGATAGGAGAAGATAACTCTCGACTTTTGGGGGCAATGATGATTACGCGACTTCAGCTTGCGGCAATGTCACGCGTCGATATTCCTGAAGCACAACGTAAAGATTTTTTCTTATATGTCGATGAGTTTCAAAATTTTGCCACAGAATCGTTTGCTAACATTCTTTCTGAGGCGAGAAAATATCGTCTGGGATTGATTTTGGCGCATCAATACATCAGCCAGCTCGTTGATGCTGATAATACCAAAGTGCGTGATGCCGTATTTGGAAATGTCGGTACTATTATTGCTTTTCGCATAGGCGGTGCCGATGCAGAATTCCTCGAAAAAGAATTTATGCCGGAATTCACCGAAAACGACCTCGTTAATCTTCCTAAGGCAAGTGTATATATCAAGCTTATGATTGATGGTGTTGCTTCTCGTCCTTTTTCAGCGCAGACGCTTCCTCCGGAAAGCATACCTCTTACATCATACCGAGATGTCATTGTGAAAAACACGCAAAAGAAATATGGTACGCCACGCGCCGTCGTCGATGCGAAAATTGCTTCAGAATGGGAAACCAAAAGCGATGACGCTTTGGATAATAAGATTGGTAGACGCGATGAAAAAAATCTACGTGAAGTTTTGCGGCCTGTTGTTCGATCAGAAAAGCCAAAGACTACATCGAAAGACCATGAAATAATATATGATTTGAGCGACGTCGAAGAAGAGAAAAAACAACCAATGCAACCGCAAACTACTTCTAAGTATAAAAAAGAATCATCGACGCCATCTGCAAGTATTGATGAGATGCGTCGCGCCATCAATGAGTCATTGAAACAACACTCAGAAGAATAAGAGCGATGAACTTAAAAAGTTTTCATATCATAACGATTTTCCCAAACATACTCGACTCGTATATCAACGAATCGCTGTTTTGTCGCGCTATAAAAAGCAAAATTATTTCTATTAAAACGCATGATTTGCGTGGTTTTTCAGATGCACGCTACGGAAAGAAGATAAAAAAGGGGATTCAACCGTTTGCACGAGTAGACGACCGTCCATTTGGCGGCGGACCGGGGATGGTATTGCAAGTTGAACCAATTTATAGAGCGGTTGAGTTTGTAAAAAAGAAAGCAGCTAAAGGAAAAACGCGAATTATTCTTTTTTCAACGCGAGGAAAGAGATTTGATTCGAAAACAGCGCAACGATTAGCGAAATATGATAATCTGATTTTCATTTGCGGACGCTATGAAGGCATTGATGAACGCGTAGCGGATTATATCGCCGACGAAGAAATTTCAATAGGAGATTACGTGCTTTCGGGCGGTGAAATTCCCGCACTTACCGTAATGGAATCCATTAGTAGATATATTCCTGGTTTTCTTGGAAAAGAAGAATCACTCGAAGAAATAAATGGTTCTTTTCCAACTTATACGCGCCCAGAGGTTTTTTCTCCTAAAAAAGGCAAAAAATGGAGCGTTCCGAAAGTTTTACTTTCTGGAGATCATAAAAAAATACAAGAGTGGAGGAATAGTAATGATTAGCAATTAGTTTTTAGTAGCTCTGTCATCCCGTGCCACGACACGGGACCCAGACTAATTCTTTTTCATTGGAATACAAATCTGGATCCCGTTTTACAAAGGGACGAAAGAGTTGTGGCGGACATCACAAGTCGGACAGACAATCTTTTTATAATTTTTTCATCTTATTTTCCATAAGATAGGAAGATGAAGCCATCTCTTGGTATCGGAGATATAGTTTTTGGCGCAGCATTGGCATTTCTTTTGGGTGTTTTTGTGGTAGCACTTAAATGGAATGTTGTCGGCATTTCCGCAACGATAGCTGCCTGCAGTTTTGGTTTTTTGATTTTTACAAAGAAATTTTTCTTTTGGAAAGAGTGTATATTTTTTATTGCTATAATCGCTTTTGGCGCATGGTATTATTGTTTCTCTATCGATGCGGCAACAACAAGAATTAATCTCGTTTATAATCGTTTTATTTCATTTTCTACCATCGTAATTGACGAACCGCAGCCATCGCAGAATTTTCTTATTCTTACCACAACTGTCCAAAAACCATTATCTGGCGAACTGAAAATTTTTGCGCCACCGTCCAGCGGCTTCAGATATGGCGATGTGTTGCAGATAAACGGAATAATCACTCCATCTGACATGCCAGGAAGTGATCCGATTGTTTTTTCACCTCAGATACAAATAATTTCCCGCCATAACGGATTATGGATTCGCGAAAGGCTTATCGATCTCAAGCTCGCCATATTTAAGAATTTTAACGCTGTTTTACCGAGCAGTGAAGCGGCGCTTTTGGGCGGCATTACCTTTGGCTCGAAAGTTAGTTTTAGTGCAGAACTCAAGAATGCAATGGCGCTTTCAAGTACGACACATCTTGTCGCGGTATCGGGCTATAACATCACGATTGTCGTTCTTGCCGTCGAAAGCATTTTGGGACAATTTTGTTCTCGACGAAAAACATTCATTTTTTCAATATTGTTTATTGTTCTTTTTGTATTAATGACCGGACTTCAATCGTCAGCAATACGCGCAGGCATCACGAGCTTCATTGCTCTTTTCGCAAAAGAAACAGGAAGGTTATACGACATCAGAAATGCCATCACGCTTACGGCAACCGTTATGGTTCTGTGGAATCCGACAATACTTACTGGAAACGTCGGATTCGAGCTTTCATTTTTAAGCTTACTTGGTATTGTATATCTTTCGCCAGCACTCAAAAAGCTTTTTTGTTATTCCAATCCTGGCTTTTTAGGCTGGAAGGAATGCGCAATAACGACATTATCCGCTCAACTTGCCGTCATGCCGATTTTGATAATAACGTTTGGAAAATTTTCGGCAACGGCAATTTTTGCAAACATCGCCATCCTTGAAACCGTTCCGTTTGCCATGTTTTTGGGGTTTCTTCTCGCAATACTTGGTTTTATTTCATGCTATATCGCATTTTTCTGCGCACAACTTGTTGGAATTATTCTTTTTTATGAACTCGCAATGATTCGGCTTTTTGCACATTTTTCGATATTGGTTCCGATTAATTTCAATTCACTCGTTATAATAGTCGCATATTACGGCACGCTTATCTTTTTTATCGCTACAAACCAGGAAACTCTAACGGGACGAACGGGATAAAATGAACAATACACTCTCCGCAATTATTTTTATTTTTTTTATCGCGCTTACTATTGTTGTCTGGTGGAATATTATTTCTTTTTCGTTTGCAAGCAATATCGCTCATGCCTATTTCCTTGATGTTGGCGAAGGGGATAGCGAGCTTATCATTTTTCCTGGAAATATAAAAGTAATGACTG
>CAIWCR010000006.1 GCA_903911245.1 uncultured Parcubacteria group bacterium
TCTTTACTCCTTTTCAAGACGAGAGTGCTCCGTTGAGGGCGGAAAGAAAAGAAATTAATATTTTCGATTATCTTCCCTTTTGTCATCTCGATGGAGATCAGGATCTGTGCACCACAGGCATTTCGAATTTCTAAGCTCCTTTTTCGCAAAGAAATTCTGGTCACTTTTTTCTTTATTCAAGATTAAGACTAGAAGCGTGGATCCCGGCCGGAGTTTATACTGAACTTGATTCAGTGCCGAGATGACAAAGGAAGAGAATTAGTCTGGGTTCCGGATCGGAGCACGGGATGACAAATAGGGAAGCCTATTTTTGTTTCGTAAAAACGATCCTTTTTATTTCGCCGCTTCCTTTTTCCGGAACGAGAAGTGCGTTTTCATTCAAAAAAAGATCGTAAAGCTTTTTTGTGAGAAGAACATCATTCAAACAATATTCTTTAAGCTCATCAATCTTCCCCTCTTTATAAAGAGAAATTGCCTCCCAGCTATGATGCGTTTTCATAACGCCGAGATTTGCTTCAGCGAGCCGATCAAGACTGATCCGATTCCCCGTTGCCGTTTCTATTTCATCCAAAAGATCCACACGATCTTTTTTCCATAAATCGACTTTTTCAATCTTTCCTCCAGTTTCAGAATGCACCAATCGTTCGAAGTAAAGATTTAAAACAGGAATATCGTAACGATTACTACTAAACCCAACGATTCGATCGGCGGCGCGAAAAAGCTCCATAAGCTCGCCCATTTGATTTTCTTCGAACGAAAAATATTTATCCTGCGCATATGAATAGGCGCAAACTACGGAAATTTTGAGCGCCACAAAATTATCTCGTCCCACACCTGGGTCGGTAAAAAAATTCTGCGTTTCAATGTCAAAAACAATAGTATCCATAGAGAAGTTTAACTATCCAAGAACGCGGCTTATCCCAATATTTTCTTGATTACCTGCTTTGTATCTTCTGGGCTATCAATAGGAACACATAAAACGCCTGTTTTTTTCGCTGCGTAATCATTCCCGCCAGGAAAAATAGCGTCTCCTATAAACAACATATTTTTTACCGGCACGCGAAGATATCGTTCAATCTGACGGATGCCGTACGCTTTGTCAATTCCTTTTCGCGTTACATCAATCGATGTAAAGCCCGCCGCATGGACCTCGAACTGCGGCAATTGCTTTGCAAGCATCTTTGCCATCTTCAATTTTATCGGCGTATTTTCTTTTCTCCACCGTTCCTTCAATCGCACGCCTTCTTTTTCACCAAGATGAGCGACAATCTCCTGCCCAAGCGCAGAAAACGTTATTTGCGTACCGCGATCCTCAATTACCTTTCCATAAACCTTTTTCGGAGACACATATCCTACTTCCTTCATCACATTACGAAATTCATTTTTTATCCTCACGCGATCGCGCGTGGACAAATTTAATGTATAAACATTCTTCCATCCATGATCGTAACGGTAAAACGCAGTTGAAGTCGTCGGAAACAAAAACATGTTTCTCAAAAGTTCTTTGGAGCATTTTTTGAGCGGGCCAATAAGCTGCATTTTAAAAAGACCGTATTTCCCGCCACCGATAACAGCAACTCTTTTCACCGCCAATAATTGCGAAAGCAGTCTCATCATTTCGTCATCCATCACCGCTTTGCTCTTTGCAAGCGTACCATCAAGGTCAAAAACAATAAGTTCTTTTTTTTGCCATATGGCAGTTTCGCGATTTGAAATATTATTTTTCTTCATTCTTCTATTGTATCAGCTTTTGCACTAAGCGGAAAACGGGATATAATGAAAGACGTTATGGCAAAACACAAGAAAAAAAAGAATCAGAAGATACGAGTTCCACAAACCGAAGAACAAGAACATCATCGGCTTCATCCTGACACCAAAAAAAGTATATGGGCCGTCAGCTTTATTTGTATCGCAATCATACTTATCCTTGCAGGATTAAGCATGGCAGGACCAATGGGGCAATTCCTTTATAAAATATTGGATACCCTTCTCGGCTGGGGCTACTTTATTCTTCCCACAACACTCGTCTTTGCTGCAGCCGTGTTTCTTTTTTCGGATCGAAAAAAGCTTGTAGGGATAACTCTTTTCGGGGCAATATTGCTTATTTTTTCGGTCCTTGGACTTATCGAACTCTTTTCTCCGACAAAGGGCGGATGGCTCGGCCTTGTCCTTGGATCGCTCCGGATTCCATTCGGTCAAATTGCGGCAGTTATTATCAACGCATTCCTCCTTGTTATCGGTGTGCTCGTAACGGCAAACGTTTCGCTCAAAACGGATTGGTTCAAAAAGAAAGAATATGATGAAGATGAAGACGAAGAGGAAGACGATGACGAGTCCCCTATTGTCACCGGATCTGAACAAAAAGCAGAAGTTGAAAAAACAAACGGAAAGAAAGATAAAAACGACACAGGACAAAACAACGAAAAAGAGGCCGAAGAGCCCTCGGTCATTGAGCACGCAGAACTGAATATGCAAAAAGGGAAAAAGGCGAAAGCACCTGTATTCGCCAATTATGTTCCGCCTCCGCTTTCGCTTCTCCGAACCGAAGTTGGAAAACCGACTACGGGAGATCTTCTTGCGAATGCAAATATCATCAAACGAACACTTGAAAGCTTCGGTGTTACCGTCGAAATGGGAGAAATCAATGTCGGTCCCGCCGTTACGCGCTACACATTGAAACCAGCGGAAGGCATGAAACTTTCTCGCATCACCGCTTTGAGCTCCGATCTTTCGCTTTCGCTCGCAGCGCATCCTATCCGCATCGAAGCACCTATTCCCGGAAAATCGCTCGTCGGCATCGAAGTACCAAATAAAGCAGCGGCACTGGTGCGCTTGGGCAGCTTGATGCATTATCCTGAATTCCAGAAGAATTCATTGGGCTTTGTTCTTGGGCGCGATGTTTCAGGCGAGCCAACCTTCGGCAATATAGAAAAAATGCCACATCTTTTGATTGCGGGTGCCACCGGCTCCGGAAAATCGATTTTTGTTCACTCTATTATTACGTCGTTGCTCTATAAAAATTCTCCGCAAACGATGAAGCTCATTCTTATCGATCCGAAGCGCGTTGAACTTTCGGTATATGAAGGAATTCCACATCTTGTAAGTCCTGTCGTTACCGAAAACAAAAAAGCTGCTGGCGTCTTCCGGTGGGCACTCATCGAAATGGACCGACGTTATGACACGCTCCAACAAGCAGGATGCCGCGATATTCGGAGCTATAACGGAAGCCATGCTGCCGATCCCCTTCCTTATATTATTATCATCGTCGACGAGCTCGCCGATCTTATGGCATCATTCGGACGTGAAGTTGAAGGCTCTATTGTCCGCCTTACTCAAATGGCGCGCGCCGTCGGCATTCATCTTATTCTTTCCACGCAACGCCCATCGGTTGAAGTCATCACGGGTCTTATCAAAGCAAACATCACGTCACGCATCGCGCTTCAGGTTGCAAGCCAAATCGATTCACGCACCATCATTGATACCGCTGGCGCAGAAAAACTTCTCGGCCACGGCGATTTATTATTCCTTTCTGCAGAACTATCAAAACCACGCCGTATTCAGGGATCCTTCATCACTGAAGAAGAAATAAAAAGCGTTGCTGAATTCGTGCGTGAACACAACAAGCCAACAATACAGGAGCCGGGATTGATTAATTTTGAAGCAGCGAATCCAGTTGCAACAACAGAAGGCTTTGATGAATATCTCGAAGATGAAGATAGCGACGAATTAATGGACGAAGCCATTGCGGTTGTGTATGAAGCAAAAAAAGCATCGGCATCGTTGCTCCAGCGCCGCCTCAAAGTCGGCTATGCCCGCGCTGCGCGATTACTTGATCTCATGGAAGCCGCTGAACTTATCGGCCCCGGCGACGGCGCAAAACCTCGCGATATAAACGTTGAAAAGATAGAAGCGAGAATGTAAGAGGGTTTGATGTAATTCTCGTCGTCTCATGCCCCCTCTGTCATCCTGGGCCTCGACCCGGAACCCAGATTAATTCTCTTCTTTATCATTTCATATACCCCTCTGTCATCCTGGCGAAGGCCAGGATCCACGCTTTCAGTCTTAAAAACTAAGCACATGGATGGTCCCGCCAAGCGGGACTATGACAAAACAATGAAGCGGCTTCCAGGATGACCCACCGAGCTGGTGGGTCACTTTCCTCCGCTATAAAGCACTTTGATTTCTTGATTTGATAGCACGCGATTATAAATCCTTATATCGTCTAATCCGCCGTTTAGATTATAACCTGGAGTTGACGGACTTGAGCCAAGCCATAAAAGCGCGTTTGTGGGCGTAGTCGTCACAAAACCAATATTATTATCCCTCACATCTACTCCATTAAAATAGATTCTTTGATATTGTCCGTCATATACCGCCATAATATGGTTCCATGAACTTGTTACTACTCCGGCAGGGATTGGATATTGGTTTGATTTTCTTACAGCATTGCCATACATATCTTGATAGAGGGTGCCATTAAAAACGCTTAAAGAATAATTTTGCACTGCAGAAAAAGAACCCCCATATGCCATCAACGCCGACCATGCAAATTTATCATTTAATTTTATCCATCCACCGTAAGTAATAACTCCTCCAGTATATAAAGTAATCGCAGTAGAACTTTGAATTTTAAGCTGAGTCGATGTCGCCGTTCCCACGCCTTCAAACGCTCCCGCATACGGCCCTATCTGTCCAGAAGAGTAGTATCCATTCGTTCCGATTGCGGTTCCTTGCCAACTCCCACTCGCATTGTTTCCTGAGTAGTCATACGCTGTCGTCCCCGTCCCTTCGTCAAAGGTCCAGTAGCCTACGAGGGAAGGATCTCCATAGTCCATAGGTTCTAGATAGAGATTGGATCCTTTCTCATAGACGGAGGTCTGGGGACCTCCGTCTGTTCCGATGACATCAGAGGATCCTCCTAACTTGAATTTGGCTGCTTCCATAGGGGTCGTGATCTCAAATTGGTTCTGGGTGTTTGCGGTATAGGTATAGTAGTTTTTTGATGAGGCTTGGTTGATAGGATCGATAGGGAGTTGTCCGAGGGGAGATCCTTGTGATAATTGGGTGAAATTGACCGGGATCCAGCCTTGTCCA
>CAIWCR010000007.1 GCA_903911245.1 uncultured Parcubacteria group bacterium
GATAGATTTAAGTTTATCCACACTTTCTTTTCCCTGTCCTTCTCTCATCTCTGCTATAATAAAAGTAATGAATTTGAAAAAAGCGAATGTTTTCATATCAAACAATCTCAAGCTTCTCTCCCTTAGTATTGCAATAGGTCTTTTTGCTTGCGCCATAAGTATCTTTGCATTTTCAAGTCCTGGATCCAATCAACCTCCGAATGGTAATCCTTCATTTTGGCTTTCGAGTGGAACTTCTATGTATTATTCAGGAGGAAGCGTAGGGATAGGGACGACAAGCCCGAACTACAAACTTGATATTTCAGGATCGGGAGGTATGTTTCATATTAACGATATCGACAACTCAGCATTTGTTCGTGGAGCCACGATACTTGCTCCTAATCTTGGCGTGGGAAACCACATAACCTATGCGGTAGGCGTCGCGGAATCTGCAAACAATTTGGGGAGTATGTATTTTAGATATGCCGGCGCGGGCTCTGCACTCAATGCTATGGCTTGGGGATTTTATGGGAATGACGATTTGGTATCGTTATTAGCTAATGGAAATGTTGGTATCGGAACGACGGCACCTGGTCAAAAACTTTCCGTTGCTGGTACCATTGAATCAACGTCTGGAGGAATAAAATTTCCCGATGGAACGACGCAAACCACCACAGCCATTTTGGGAACTAAAGGAATTTTGCAAATTATTCAAGTGGTTAAATCGGATACATGGTCAAGTACTAATAATTCTTATAATTGGCAGGATGTTACGGGAATGTCGGCGACGATTACTCCGACATATTCATCTAGTAAGGTCTTGATAACTTTCAATGTAGGAAAGTTGCACAATATAAATGGCGTAGGAGTAAGAATATTACGAAATGGCGCCGAGGTGCCAGGATTGGTGGCGGATGCAGCTAGTACTAGAATTAAAACAACAATTACGGTTGTTTCAGGATTTAACGGTGACGGTAATCACTCTGATGGATTTAGTTTTTCATATCTCGATAGTCCAGGAACTACTTCGTCGGTAACTTATAAGATGCAGGTGTACGGAGAAGGCGCTACTACGGTTTTTAATAGAAGTCTTAACGATGCCGATAGCAATATTGAATATAGTGGAAGGGCTACTTCAAATATCATTCTGATGGAATATGCGCCCTAATGATGTGACAGGAGATTGATAATCTACTGACTATTGTAGTCTTTCTGGAAATGGTCGATTTTTTTGTCACAAGCGGAACATTCTTTTTTGAAAGAACTTGAATGAGTCGCTTCTTTCGAAAAGCACGAGGTTCTTATCCACACGCCTTTTTTCTTTCATATGGTATACTTATGACATGGATGATTATAAACAAAAACTAAAAGATTTATTAACAACAGCAGCGAAAGAAAACGCGTCGGATTTGCATTTGGCAGTAGGGAAGCATCCGACACTGCGCATTGACGGTATTTTGGTTGCGCTCCAGAAAGAAGCGCTTCTTACTCCGGAAACAGCAGAAGCGATTATCATGGAACTTGTTCCGCCTGAACAGAAAGAAAAACTTATACAATATCGCCAGCTTGATTTCGCTTATAGCTTGGAAGACAAAGCGAGATTTCGTGTAAACGTTTATTTCGAGCGCGGACATCTTGCGGCAGCATTGCGTCTTGTGCCGGCGAGAATAAAAACGATTGAAGAATTGAATCTTCCGCCACTCCTTCACGATTTTACGCGACTTTCGCAGGGATTTGTTTTGCTGGTGGGACCTGCAGGACATGGAAAATCATCAACACTTGCAGCATTAGTGGACGAAGTTAATCATCTTCGATCTGATCATATTATTACCGTTGAAGATCCTATTGAATATCTTTTCACGCAGGATAAATGTATTGTCTCTCAGCGCGAAGTGAATAGCGATACGATGAATTTTCATTCGGCATTGCGGACTATTTTGCGTCAGGATCCGGATGTTATTATGATCGGTGAAATGCGTGATGCTGTTTCAATTTCGACTGCGATGACCGCTGCTGAAACGGGCCACCTTGTTTTTTCAACGCTTCACACAAATTCAGCTTCTCAGACGATTGATCGTATTATTGATTCATTTCCCGCTGAACAGCAGGGGCAGGTAGTTTCTCAGCTCGCGGCAACGCTTGTTGCAATCATCTCGGAGCGTCTCGTTCCAAGAATTTCAGGAGGAAGAGTTCCCGCTATTGAAATTATGATCGTGAATCCGGCAGTGCGAAATCTTATTCGTGAAAGGAAATCTTATCAGATCGATTTGGTAATTGAGACGAGTTTGCAGGAAGGTATGGTTACTTTAAATCGTTCGCTCGCGAATCTTGTCAAAAACAAAGAGGTTTCTCTCGAAAACGCAGAGCTGTATTCATTGAATCCATCAGAGCTTCGAATATTGCTTGAACGAACATAAATAGAAAAGCATTATAAAATACGAATAAAAATATCTTATCATTTGCATGTTGATATTATCGTAAGGTATTAATAGAACGATCACCGAATATGAAATTCAAGTATCAGGCAAAAACAAAGGACGGAGAACAGCAGGTTGGCTTTGTTGAATCAGGAAGCCGTGAAGGCGCTGCTGATATTCTTGCAAGCCATGGACTTTTTGTCTTGAGTTTGGCGGAGATAGGTGGATCGCAATGGTTCGATCGCATTTCAGGATATTTTGATCGCGTGAAGAGAAAAGACCTCGTTATTTTTACGCGCCAACTTGCAACACTTCTTGAGGCGCGACTTCCTTTGAATACGGCTCTGAAAATTCTTCATGATCAAACTGCAAACAAGGCGCTTCAAGAGTCTATATTAGTTATGTCACAGGACGTTGATTCGGGACTTTCTTTTTCACAGGCAATGGAGCGACAAGGGAATGTTTTCCCGAGTTTTTATACGGAAATGATGCGTGCCGCTGAAGTGACCGGAACCATGAATGAAATTGCTGGATTTCTTGCAGACTATACTGAAAAAGAGGGGATATTGGCGAGTAAGGCATCGGGCGCTCTTTTGTATCCTGGCATCATTCTTTCTTTGTTCGTAGTGGTTGCTTTTATCATGATAACGTTTGTTTTTCCCCAAGTGGGAGCCGTCTTTACTCAAAACAATGTTGTTTTGCCATGGTATACTCAACTCCTTTTGAGCTCGGGAGATTTCTTTTCGAAATGGTGGCCTGCGGTTTTGGTTTTTGTTGCCGCTATGGGATTTGTTATTCTGGATTACTTTCAGACCGAAGAGGGCATTGCCCTTCTTGATTCTGTAAAAATAACTTTTCCGTTGACGAAAAAGATTTATATTCCTCTTATTATGGCGCGGTTTGGTAATGCCATGTCGCTTCTTATTCACGGAGGTATTCCTATCGCACAGGCGCTTGAAATCATAAAGACGATGGTAGGAAATGTTCTCTATCAAGACATCGTTGCTGATATTGCAAATGATGTTCGCCAGGGAGAACTTCTTTCAAAAAGTATCGGGAAATATCCCGATTATTTTCCTGATATCGTTGCTCAGATGGCAGCGGTTGGTGAAACAACCGGAAAGACAGAGGCTATGTTTGTAAGAATTTCCGGCATTTATACACGTGAAGCGGACGATATTATGAATAATCTTGTTGATATTATTCAGCCGGTTCTTATGATCGGAATGGGTCTTATGGTAGGACTTCTCTTTGCTGCGATTTTGGTGCCGCTCTACAGCTTAACGTCGGGTATTCAATAATTGAAACGAACTACCCAATTTTATTGTGAGTGTGGTATAATGGAAGGAAATAAAAGGTCGTAAATATTTCAAATGATTTTTATGCGAAAGAAGTTTTACACAAAAAGAAATGAAGAAAAACGCGGATTTACGTTCCGAGATTTTGCGAATAAGCAGAAAGTAGGAGGCTTCACCCTTATCGAAATTCTTATCGTTGTTGCCATTATTTCCATCTTGGCATCCATCGTTTTGGTAGGTATCGGTCCGACTGAACAGCTTGGTCGTGATGCTCGCCGGGTTTCTGACCTTCATCAAGTTCAGACAGCACTTGAGCTTTACTACGCTAAATGCGGAAATTATCCAGGTGGGCCAGTGGCGGGTGGGGTATGCCCGGGTTATGCCAGCGCTGGCGGATATGATGGGCTTGTCACGTCAATCACGGGCAGTGCAATAGGAGTAAACGCTATGCCGAATGATCCTCAAAAGAGCAAGAAGTATTATTATATAACGACGAATACGGGAAGTAGTTATGTCCTTGGCACAACGCTTGAGAACATAAACGGTTCTGTTTTTTCGGGATATACTGCTCCTTCACTTGCGGGATATACCGATGGGACAGTATTGAATAGCACCTGTGCAAGTCCGAATTTCTGTTTGACGCTTTAGAACGTCTTTAGAAAAGAGTCTCATAAAACCACGGAATACATTCCGTGGTTTTTGTTTGGATGGAATGGTATAATGAGTCAATGATTTTTGCAATTATTTTCTTCTTTGGTCTTGTGTTTGGAAGTTTTGGCTATGTTCTTGCGCTTCGCTATGACGGAGATCATTTTTTGCTCGATCCGAAAATTGTCGGAGGACGATCGTATTGTCCGCACTGCCACAAAACGCTTCGATGGTTTGAGCTGATTCCATTAGTGAGTTTTTTAGTTCAGAGGGGTCGGTGTCGGAGCTGTAATGTGCGTATTGGTTTTATATATCCGGCCATTGAAATTTCGCTTGGTTTTCTTTTTGTTTTTATTGCCATGCGCGTACAGGATCTTTATGGCATTGCTCTCGGCACCGATTTTGGGATTCTTGTCGCTCTCTGGATTGCGTTTTTCTTTGCGCTTTTTTTGCTTTCGATTATCGATATTCGACTCGGAATTATTCCTGATGAAATAAATCTATTTTTAGCGGTTATCGCGCTTAGTATTATTGGTTTCACGGCAATGCGCTTTAGTCCAATTGACTTTTCTCTTTTGGGAGAATATTCGATTCTTTTTGGTTTGGCGAATACCATTTGGATAAATCACCTTGTGGGGGCGGCGTTAGGAGTTTTTATCTTTGGCGGACTCGTGGCGATTACGCGAGGAAATGGAATGGGGATGGGGGATGCTAAGCTTGCTGTTCCGCTTGGATTTCTTTTTGGTTGGCCTGGCATTCTTTTCCTTTCCGCTTTTTCATTTATAGTTGGTGCGATTGTTGGTCTTTTCTTTATAGCGTTTGGAAAAAAGACCATGAAAAGCGCAGTGCCATTTGGCCCATTTTTGGTGCTTGGATCACTTTTTGTTTTTTTCTATGGATTTGGTTTTGTTAATTGGTATTTTCATTTAATGGGAATATAAAAATTCAAAATTTTAAATCATTTTTTATTGGAACAGTATTTCAAAAAATATGATAAAATAGTAAAAACCATGGTAAAGCATTCCAATCTTTCATTTGCCAAAAGAGAGGCCTTTTCCCTTATTGAGGTTCTGATTGTTATTGTTATTTCATCAATGCTTTCGGTGATTGTTATTAGTAATAGCAATATAAGTAGAAATATTACTTCTACTTCGATTGAGGCGGCGAAGATTTCCCAGTTTATGTTTCAGGCGCGGACGCTTGCAATTGCAACCGCTTCGAATTCTCAGTCTTCACAACTCTGGTGTGGATATGGAATTTCTTTTGATTATGTCGCTCGGACATATTCAATTTTTGCCTATAGTCCCTCTGGTTTGGTGTCGTGTCCTAGTAGTGCAACGGTTATGACAAGAGGAGTTTCCCCAGATGAAATGATGAAATATAGCGATGCGACATGGCGAGTAAATATCTCAAAGGGGGTTACTTTGCGATCAACTGATCCTGATAGTGTCTCTTTTGTTCTTTTTTATCCACCGATGCCTGCAACTCTTATAAATCGTGTTGGCGCTGCAGATAATCAATTCACACAAGATCAGCCGTCAAGTGTGCATCTTTCGCCGATTGGCGATAATATTAATGCTCAGGCTGTCTCCATAAATCCAGCAGGTCAAATCACAATGTAAAAAGGTGATATGAAATTTTTTATGAAATCGACTTCTAGAAATAAGAAAGGGCAGTCTCTTATTGAGGCCATGGTGGCGCTCAGTGTTTTGACAATGGGATTTTTGGGAATTCTCACTCTTCTTTCAAAATCATTTTTTTATAACAGGGAGGTCTCGGATACTATGAAAGCAACGTATTTGGCTTCGGAAGGAATCGAAATAGCAAAAAACTTGGTTGACCATGATACTACGCTTGGATTAGAAGGTCTTGGCGGAGGATGGGGGTCGTGTTTTGCGACACAAGGACCTCTTGGTTTTGAAGCGGATTATCTTACTCAAAATTGTAATGCGCTTACCGCCTATAATGGATCAGGGAATTTTCTTTACTATGATTCTGCGACGCATTTTTATGGCTACACACCATTTGCGAGCGCCGTCAAAACGAATTTTACGAGAGAGATAATGACTACCCAAAACGGAGATGAAATTATAGTGAAGTCTATTGTGCGATGGAATACTGGCACTATTACTTCGCAAACTATTAAGTTGGAAGCTCATTTTTATAATTGGAGACCTCACTAACGAATAATGCTGCCGATTTTATTTATAAGATGAAAAAAACAAAAGAATCAAAACGAAGATCGACGAGTTTTATAAAGATATTGAAAGAATATTTCGATGCGAAGATTTTGGGTTCTCAAAAGGGATATCTTCTTATTGAGCTTCTTGTTGCAATGACTCTTTTTTCAGTTATTGTCGTTATTGCCATCGGTAGCTTTGTAAGTGTATTAAAAACTCAGCGTCAGGTGGCGGCACTCTCCGCCGCGGAAAGTAATCTTAATGTTGCTTTCGAGGAAATGGCGCGCGAAATCCGTACTGGATATTCTTTTAGTAGTACCAATGGAAGTCTATCGTTTACCAGCGCTGAGGGGAAAAGTATTACCTATTCGCTTGATGGAAATATCCTAGAAAAAAACGGCCTGGCGATTACCGGCAATAATGTCACCGTCGAATACTTTAATGTTGTTCTTTTTGGAAATGTCGCGGGAGATCATTGGAATCCGCGCGTTACCGTTTCGGTTGGTATCCATTCGAATGAGGCATCACTTCGTGGGAATGTTTTAAATCTCCAAACAACGGTAAGTGCGCGCCAACTTGATTGTGATCCGGCTAATCCAACTGGTTGTTAGACTGATATCGTGCGAAAATAAATAAAAAATAGGGAGCCGAGGGTGGCTCCCATAACTGGAAACTAGCGAGATGTATGTTCGGAGTTGTCCTGAACATTACGATAAGAACCGCTAGTCCCTTGTGTCTTAATTATCCGTTAACTGTTAAAAATGTCAAATAGCGGTTGACTTTTGAAAGGTATCTATCATATACTAGACGTGTTAATTCTTTTATAACTTATATCAATAACTATGGCAGGCGTACCAGTTAAACATCATTCAAAGGGGAAGGTGGGCCGACGGAGGTCCCATTTGGCTATGAAAAAAGAGCGGCTTTTTGTGTGCAAAAACTGTAACGCGCCCAAGACAGCGCATCGTGCATGCGCTCAATGTGGAGCGAAATAGTGAGAGCATCTGTTGAGTAGATAAGTTCGTCGCCGTTCTTTTTAAATTCTATACCACATATTATGGCTACGAGGCATCTTATCAGAGCTGTTATTCTTCAATCTTTATACGAGTGGGATTTTTACAATCAAAAAAAGGATATTACGCAAATTCTCGAAAGGAATCTCGAAGAATTTGCGCCTGGAATTGATGAACCGGAGTTCGCGTGGCGGACATTACAAGGAATCGCCGTTCATTTGAAAGATGTTGATGATGCAATCAAAAAGAATGCAACAAACTGGCCAATAGATAAGATTGCGATCATTGATCGAAATATTTTGCGTATTGGTGTGTACGAACTTCTTTTTGGTGATAAGGAGGAAATCCCTCCGAAGGTTGCTATTAATGAATCAATTGAACTTGCGAAAAACTATGGTGGTGCTAATGCATCGCGTTTCATTAATGGTGTTCTTGGATCTCTTTATGAAAGTAAGAAAAGTGAGTGGGGAATTACTGATGAAAAATATTCAAAGAAGCCGACACATAATAATAATGAATCCTGAAGATCTCGAAAAAAGAATAGGAATTGTATTTAAAAATAAAGACCTTTTAACTGAGGCCCTGACTCATCGTTCCTACTTGAACGAATATCCTAAATGGCGTTTACCCCATAATGAACGATTGGAATATCTCGGTGACGCCGTACTTGAACTTGCGGTAAGTGAGGAGCTTTTTAGTAAATTTCCGAAACAGCCGGAAGGATGGCTTACGGTTCTTCGTGCCGCATTGGTAAATTATCAGATTCTTGCGAAAGTTGCCGAGTCGATTGTACTCGATGATTTTATTCTTATGTCGCGAGGCGAAAGAAAGGATACCGGTCGTGCGCGCGAAGTTATTCTTGCAAACGCTATCGAGGCATTGATCGGAGCAATATATCTTGATCAGGGTTTTAAAAAGATAAAACCATTTATGGAGAAGTTCGTAATGAAGAATCTTGATGAAGTTTTGAAGACGGGAAGTTATAAAGATGCAAAAAGCGAACTCCAGGAGATGGCACAGGAAAAGATAAAAGTGACGCCAACCTATCGCGTTCTCGGAGAATCTGGCCCGGCGCATCAGCGCGTCTTTAAGATGGGAGTTTATTTTGGCGATAAGCTTATTGCCGAAGGATTTGGTGCAGCAAAACAGGATGCTGAACTTGAGGCCGCGAAGAGCGCACTAAAGAAATATAAATAACATTCCTTTGTTGTCCCGAATAAGGGCGTCTCTACCTGGAATCCCGTCTGTAAAAATTGTGTTACATCTATTATTACGCCCATGCTTCTTGTAAAAACAAAAATTTGCCCGAGCCCTATTCATGGTATCGGTCTTTTTGCCGACGAATTTATCTCGAAAGGAGCTTTGATTTGGAAATTTACGCCAGGATTTGATTTGAGGTTTACGCGCGAGCAGATTTTAGAGTTTCCTGAGTCTATACAGATATATCTTTATCGGCACTCTTGGAAAAGTAATGATACGTCGTTATATATTTTTTCTTCCGATGATGCGAGATATTTTAATCATTCTGAAGATGCAAATACAATTTCTGTTCACAAGGACGGAGAGGAAGAAATTATTACGATTGCAGCAAGAGACATTATAAAAGGAGAGGAACTTACTGATAATTATTTTATAGGAACCAATCGCGGGAGTGATAATATCCTTGAAGAAATTGCGAAGAAGTATAATCTTCTCAGTGTATTAGATTTTTCTCAGAAAAAAGCGGTATAATTACTCATATGTCTCATTTTCTGAAGCGTATTGAATTGAATGGATTTAAATCGTTTGCTGGCAAGACTGTTTTGGAATTTCCAGCGGGCATTGTCGCAATTGTTGGGCCGAATGGCTCCGGAAAGTCGAATATTGTTGATGCTATTCGGTGGCTTTTGGGCGAACGTGATGCAAAGAATCTTCGTGGTGGTAAAACGGAAGATCTTATTTTTGCCGGAACCCAGAAACGGCCGCGCGTTGGCATGGCGCAGGCGAGTTTGTATTTTGAAAACACCAATAATTTTTTCCCGGTTGATTTTGAGGAGGTAGTAGTAACACGTGAAGTTCGTCGTGATGGTGCAAGTAAATATTTCCTTAATAAATCGGAAATTCTTCTTCGTGATCTTATTAATTTTTTTGCAAAAGCGCGCCTTGGAAGTAATGGGCTTATCATTATCGGACAAGGAGAGAGCGATATGTTTATACGGGCGACGCCTATGGAGCGGCGTGAAATGATTGAAGAGATCCTTGGGCTTCGTGAATACCAGATAAAGCGTACTGATGCCGCGCGCCGGCTCAAAAATAGCCGTATTAACCTGGATAAGGCCCACGCACTTATAGAAGAGATTTTACCGCATTTGCGCTCGTTAAAACGGCAAACAGGGCGATGGGAGCGCCGCGAAGCAATGGAGACAGAGCTCCGTGATCTTGAAAACCGATTTTTTGGTTTTAGACTCAGAGAGCTTTTGGAAAAGCAGAAAATTATAGAAGCGACTATCGCAGAAAATGAGAAACAGCGCGCATTGTTTGAAAAAGAATTACATGCCGCTGAGGCGCGCGAGAAAGAGGTTGAGGCAAATCAACCTGAAGAAAAAAAGGATCTCGTTGCAATAAAAGAACAAACCCGTTCGATTATTGAAAAAAGAAATACACTTCAGAAAGATCTTGGACGCCTTGAGGCGCAGATGGAAATGACTCAGGCGGTTTCCACGAAAAAATCAGGTGGACACTCGTCGGAAATTCTTTTGGAGCTTGTGCAGAAAGTGCGAAGAGAACTTGAAATCGCGATGCATGAAGACCTTCCCGAGCTTCAGGCGGCGATTGAAGCGATCATTGAAGAAATCGATTTCGCTCTTACTGAAAAGGAAGAAAAGAAAGAAATTCCTATTCCCGATAGTAATCTGAAATCGCAATTTGATTCAATTATGATAGAGCTCCGTGCTCTTGAAGAATCCCTTACGTCACTTCGTGCTAAGGAATCGGTTTTGGAAAAAAGTCAGGAATCGTTTTATGAAGCATTTAAGGCGGCGATGGCTGATGTACAAACGGCGAAAAGCAAGCTTGATGTATGGGAGCGAAAGAATCGCGAGCAGACACTTGAGAAGGAGCGAATTGATCTTATGCGTGAAGAAATTGTGCGACAGATCGAGCAGGCTGGGCGACGCGCAGATGAATTTACATCAGTAAAAACCGATGTTCCTTCTGCGGATTTGAAAGGAGAAGACGGTGAACATCTTTCATTTCCTGAGATTGAGAGGAGAATTTTCCGTCTTCGTGGAGATCTTGCAAGTATCGGTGATGTGGATGCTGCGCTTGTAAAAGAAGCGAGCGATACTGAGTTGCGTTATGAATTTTTAAAAAAGGAGTCGGAAGATTTAGAAAAAGCGGTTCACGATCTCACGGGACTTATGCGTGATTTGAGTGAAAAAATTCGTACGGAATTTGATGCGTCGCTTTATAAGATTAACGACGCCTTTAGTGAATTTTTTAGTGTTATGTTTGATGGTGGATCGGCGAAGTTGAAAGTTTTGAAACCAGAGGCTCCGAAAATTATAACAGAGGAAGATGGCGTAGAAGGTGCTGAAATAGAAGGCGAGGAAAAAGAAGATGAAAAAACACCGGAAACTGATGGTGGTGTCGAAATAGATATAAAGATTCCTAGAAAAAAAGTGACATCGCTTGATATGTTTTCTGGTGGTGAACGAAGCTTGATTGGTATTGCTGCGCTTTTCGCGATGATTTCAGTGAGTCCGCCGCCGTTTCTTGTATTAGACGAAATTGATGCGGCGCTTGATGAGCGAAATGCACGCCGATTTGCCGAGATGATTAAAGATTTTTCAAAGCGCACTCAATTTATTATCGTGACGCACAACCGCACCACTATGGAAGCTGCCGAAATACTCTACGGGGTGACGCTTGCAGAGGATGGCACATCGAAAATTGTTTCGCTGAAACTGGAGAATGCAGGATAAGCTCCCTTTTGTTCGTGGACCCAGGGAGAATCGAACTCCCGCCTCAGCAATGCGAATGCCGCGTAATACCACTTTACTATGGGCCCAATGGTATACAGTATAAGGATTAAGTAAGAAAATTCAAGCACAAATTTCTATGAAAATCTTTCTTATTTGCAGTAAAAAATTTTATGATAGGATTCCGGAGATACAAAATGAGCTTGAATCAAAAGGTCATATTTTAACGTTGCCCAATTCCTATCATGAGCCGGGAGCGGAAGAGCGACGGAAAGAAATGGGAAGAGAGGAGCACTCCAAGTGGAAGGCGGGAATGCTGAGGCAGAGCGCTGGCGTTATAGAAAATCTCGATGCTGTTTTCGTTCTCAATTTCGAAAAAAATGGTGTCAAAAACTATATCGGCGGTGCGACATTTTTGGAAATGTACGATGCCTTTCGTTTGGGTAAAAGAGTATTTCTTTATAACGATATACCAGAAGGAATTCTGACTGACGAGATTATTGCTTTTAACCCGATCGTCATCAACGGTGATTTAGAAAAGATTGTATAGATACTTTCTAAAGGCATGGATAGTCCGACTTGAATCGGACTATGACAAAAGACGAGGAGTTATGACCTTCTATCAACAGCGCTTCCGAGGGTTTCATCGTCGGCAAATTCTATTTCGCCGCCAGTGGGAAGGCCGCGGCCAAGACGGCTGACTTTCTTTGTAAGCGGGCCAAGTTCTTTTACGAGAATTGATGTTTGTAAATCACCAAGCGAGGTTGGATTGAATCCGAAGATTATTTCGTCAGCTTTACCGCCAAGACCGCCGTCATCGATACCTTTTTCTATAAAACTTTTCAGGCTTTGTAGTCGTAGTTTTTGCCAATCTTCAAGGATTCCTGTTTTTGGTACTGATCCGATGATGCAATAGCGGCCGGTGAATTTCCCTGTATTTTCAAGTGAGATCAAATCAGTTTCCTTTTCAATAATCATGATAGTTTCTTTCCTTCGTGCTGGATTCACGCAGATATCGCAAAGGTTGTCTTTGTTCTGATGAATGAAAAAACATCGCTCGCAGATTTTAATGCGTCGGAGATTGTTGATATTCACTGCAAGTGCGTGAATATCTTCCTTGCTTTCATTTATAAGATAGAATGCAAGTCGGATTGCCTGTCGCGGGCCGATGGAGGGAAGCCGAGAGAGTCCATCTACGACGTTTTTTATTGGTTCGGGTAATTTCATAATTAGTTTGAAATGAAAATATCAAAATACGATGTTTTTAAAAAAGAAGACTGAAAGCGACTAAAATTTCTTAGCGAGGCACGAGCTTAGAAATTTGAAGTACCTGTGATACATGGATCCTGGTCTTCGCCAGGATGACAGAACTAGTTTTATATTTATTTATTATAAGCTTAAATCGAAATCGCTATCGTCGTGACGCTTATCGATATTCTTGAAGCTTGTATGTTCTTGATCGAATCGTAGCGTAACGTCGCCGGTTGGTCCATTTCTATGTTTTTGTACGAGGATTTGTGCAAGACCTTCTTCTTCAGGAGTAATATTCATTTCACGGTCTTTGTCTTTTCGGTAAATAAACATAACAACGTCAGCGTCTTGTTCAATAGAACCCGATTCACGAAGGTCGGAAAGTCGAGGCATTTTATGATCGCGCTGTTCGACGCCGCGTGAAAGCTGGGAAAGAGCGAGAACTGGTACCTTGAGTTCGCGAGCGAGCGCTTTCAGACCTCGAGAAATTTCCGTGATTTGTTGAACGGTATTGTCGCCATTGGTACGCGGCTTAATAAGTTGGAGATAGTCGACAATGAGAAGATCTAATCCGTGTTCTATTTGAAGCCGTCGTGCCATCGAACGCATCTGGAGAATATTTAGAGTAGGCGAATCGTCGATAAAAAATTTTACTTTTGAGAGGCGATCCATGGCGCCTTGTATCATGGTGAAATCCATGTCGTCGGTGATGCGTCCCGTTCTGATGCGCCAAAGAGGAACCTGGGACTCTGCTGAAATAACGCGGTCGATAACTTCTTCACGAGACATTTCAAGCGAAAAGAATCCTACGGTATGTCCCGAGAGGGAAGCATTTCGTGCGATGTCGAGGGCGAGCGATGTTTTTCCAAGTGATGGTCGGGCGCCAAGAATGACAAGCTCCGATTTTTGGAGTCCCGAGAGGATGTTGTCGAGTTGAGTGAATCCTGTCGGAATACCGCGAAGCTTCGCGCCACCGCTGTGAAGATTTTCAATGCGTTTATATGCTGTTTCGAGTTCTTCTTTGAGCGCAACAAAACTCTGGGGAAGTGATTTTTGCGAGATGGCGAGAATCTTTTGTTCGATATCGTCCAAAATGTCTTCAACTTCAAGCGAGTTATCAAAAACATCTTCGGTGATTTCGGCAGAAGCCTTAATGACGTCGCGCAACGCTTTTTTATCTTTTACGATCTTCGCATAATGTTCGACGTGCGATGACGTGGCAATGGCGTTGGTAAGATCGGCAAGATAGGTGGAGCCGCCAATATCTTTTAATATATCTTTTTCTTTGAGGCGATTCGTTAGGCTTAGGACATCGATTGGTTGACGTTTTATATAGAGCTCGAGAATGACATTGTAAATGGTTTCGTGGGCAGGGGAGTAGAAATCAGTTGGAACCAAAACGTCGGCGACGCGGAAGATGGCGTTTTTATCGATAAGTACGGCACCAAGAACCGCTTGTTCGGCGTCGAGGTTTTGCGGCGGTATTTTTAACTGTGATTTTTTGCTTACCATAAAGAGAGAGAAAACCTTGGCCAGAGAAATGGTCCTTTGGGCGTGTCCTCTATTTCATATCCTAAGTCATTTATTTCTTTACGCAAGGTGTCGGACTGGACAAACTGTTGATTAGTTCGGCATTGCTCGCGTTCTTTGGCTAATTGCTCGATTTTAGAGGGAATAACGGGCTCGAGTAGGGAAATTCCAAATAAACCAAAGAGAGATGTTACATTTTGAACGTTTGTGTCTTCAAATAGTTCGGCAATTATTTTTACCGTATTTAGGTCATCGTCGAGAGAGTCTGTTTTTAGCGTGAGAGAAGGGCTTTTTTTTGTATCGGTAATTAATTCCATTTTTCTGACGAGCGCACTTAAATTCCAAATATGTTTTGCTGCTTGTTCAGCAAGTGCCTCCGTGTAATCGAGCGGTGCGCGATAGTGATGAGTAAAGGTAATCCAGCGCAATGCATCAGCTGGATATTTTTCAAGAAATTCGCGTACCGTTATAAAATTACCAAGACTCTTAGACATTTTTTTGCCATCAACGAGAAGTTGTCCAGTATGCATCCAAATTTTTACAAATGGTTTCAATCCTGATGCACATTCTTGCTGTGCAATTTCCGCTTCGTGATGGGGAAACTTCAAATCAACGCCACCGCCATGGATATCGTATTGCGGCCCAAAAAATTTTTCAGTGATGGCAGTATCTTCGATGTGCCAGCCTGGTCGGCCATTGCCGATTTTACTTTCCCACATTGGTTCGCCTGGTTTTGAAAATTTCCAAAGACAAAAATCACCTTTATTTTTCTTTCCAACGGCGTCATCGATTCGTGAAATCGCATCTTCTGCCTGCGCTGCATTTCGTCCGGACAATTTTCCATAATCATCATCCTTTGAAATATCGAAATACCATCCATCACCATCTATTTTATAGGCATATCTTTTTTTGATAAGTCGTTCCACTTGGCCAATGATATCCGGTATAAACTCTGTTGCTGGGGCATATTTTGTTACGGCGTCGACGCCAAGCGCCTTCATATCATCCAGATATTTTTTTGTAAATTCCTTTGCGAGCTCGAGCGGATCTTTGTTTTCTTCTGCGGCGCGCTTAATTATCTTGTCATCGATGTCGGTGATGTTTTGGAGATAATAAACACTGCGTCCTTGTGAGCGAAGATATTTTACAAAAAAATCGAAAAAGATATACGTTCGAGCGTGGCCGATGTGTGAATAGTCATATACCGTCGGGCCGCATACAAAAAGATTTACTTTTTCGCCGTTTGAAAAATTTTCTTTTTGTCGGGAGAGGGTATTATAGAGCGTGAGCATAATGAATTTCTGCAGAGACTAGAACCAGTTTTTCTTTTTGAAATAAATGCCGAGTATGGTGATTCCCGTTACAATGCTGCCGCTAATAATCCAAAACGCTCCCGGAAGATCAACGAAGGGAGTTCCGTTCGTTCTCATATCTAAGAGCGCTGCGATAAGCATAAAAGGGAAGGTGAGGAATGAAAGCGCGGTAAGCGTTTTCATGGTGCGATTCACCTTTGTGTTCAGGAGCTGATTATTGGTTTCTTCAAAGTCGGCGATGGCTTCGCGACAATCTTCAAGCTGGCTTATAACGTTAAGATGTTTTCCTACGAGATCGCCGAGGTAAATTTCTGCATCACCTCCCCAAAACTTCGATCCTTTTGAAAGCAATGATTTCAAAACAGGTTCTTGAAGTCGGGCAATGATGCGATATTCGGAGGCGTCGCGTTTTAAATAGGTAAGTTTCTTGAAAACGTCCTCTTCTTTATTTTTGAACAATTCCTTGCTGACGGCCTCGACTTTTTCTCGTACGTGGAGAATTTGGCGTTCTTCAAAAGTAATGATGTGCTCCATAATACGATACATGAGCTCGAGGGAGGTGGCATATGTTCCGAATTTAAAATCATTGAATATTTCTTTTGATGATTCATATTGGAGCGTGATTACGGCATCCTTTGTGATTATAAAGTCAACTTCCGTTCGAAGCGAGACGCCATCTTCTTTGTCGTAGACTGGGAAATAGCAAATCAAAAAAAGATGATTTTTAAATATTTCAACGCGCGTGAGAGAAGATGGCCTTTCTAACTCTTTTGCGATAATGGGATGGACCGCAAATTCTTTTGTGAGCCATGCAATATCTTTTTCTGTTGGCTCGATGATATGCACCCACTTAATATTTTTACTTTTGATGATGTTCATACAATAATTGTATTCTATCGGGGTTTTTTTGCAAAACGTGAAGAAGTCAGAAAAAGGTTTCTTCCTTTTGTCATCCCGGGCTTGACCCGGGATCCATATTAATTAACCCTTATATCTTTGGATATTCCCACTAGTGCGTCAAAGCTCCAAGATATAAATTATTAATGCAGTAGTTGTAAAGATTAAAAAAACCTGCTAAATTTTACTGGATAACGTGCCGATGTAGCTCAGTTGGTAGAGCAGCGCTTTCGTAAAGCGAAGGTCGCCGGTCCGACTCCGGCCATCGGCTCAAAGTAAAACAGCCTTATTGTTTGGCTGTTTTTATTTTGGTATTGTTATTTATCCCCAATTGAATTTTTGTTTTCTTTATCTGTGTTATAATTAGAATTAATGAAATTGAAAAAAACAAAAGAATTTTTCTCTGGCAATCTTAAGATCTTATTCCTTAGTATTGCAATCGGTCTTTTTGCCTGCGCCATTGCTGTTTTTGCATTCTCAAGTCCGGGATCTCAACCACCAAATGGCAATCCTATCTTCTGGCTCCTCAGTGGAACCTCTATGTATTACACCGCAGGAAATGTGGGGATAGGGACAACAACGCCAGCAGCAACTCTTGATGTTAATGGAAGTATAAGAACTGGCAATGATGTCTCGGTGTGTTCAAGTACTAATGCGGGAGCTATCAAATATATAAGCGGCTCATTTTATGGATGCAACGGAACTACTTGGACGGCATTTGCTTCGGCCAATAGTGGTGTTCCCGCAGGAGAGGTCGCTTATTTTAATTTGAGTAGTTGTCCTTCTGGGTGGATTGCGGCTAATGGTACTAATAGCACTGTCGATGTTCGAGGTGAATTTATTCGTGGATTGGATAGTGGTAGAGGGATAGACACAGGAAGAGTTCTTGCGAGCTGGCAAACTGATGATTTTAAATCTCATACTCATGGATATTCTCATACTAATATTGGGGGGCATGATGGAAACAACGGCATGGTAGTGACATACGGCATGTCGTCATTTACAACTGATGCCACCGGTGGCACCGAAACTCGTCCACGCAACGTTGCATTGCTTGCGTGTCAGAAACAATAAGCATAGCGTTGCTTATCTCTGCCACCAACGGAGCCCTCTCCTTTTTTGAGGGTTCCTCGGAGTCGTGTGAGCGACGAGAGTAAGGGCGCTCCAAGTATGGAGTGACCCATCCCTCGAGAAAGGAGAGGTATAATCCTTGCATTTTGATACGTTTTTCTGCTATAATTTTCGAAATACGACGCTACCGCGCGATATTTTTTTGCTGTACTATGAGTCCTACTATTTCCATTCACGCCGAAGAAATTTTCAAGATAGGCAATTTCCCGGTTACTAATACTATTCTGCTTTCAACGCTTGTTTTTGTTGTTTTTTGTGTTCTTGTTTTTGTAATCCGCCGTCGGATCACTATGATTCCCAATATGCTTCAAAGTATGGCCGAGTTAATATTGGAAGGCGCCTTGAGTATTATGGATTCGGTTTTACTCGATCGGCGCAAGTCAGAAAAGTATCTTCCTCTCGTTTTAACGATTTTCCTTTTTATTTTATTTTCGAACTGGCTTGGTCTTTTGCCGGGCGTTGGTTCTATTATCGTAAACCGTGAAGGGGAGGCATCGATTCCGCTTTTCCGCTCGCCGGCGAGTGATCTCAACTTTACGCTCGCCCTTGCTTTGATATCAGTTACGCTTATAAATATTTTTGGTGTTTCGGCAATCGGGTTGCGTTCCCGAGTTAGTGTTTTCATTAATTTTAAAAGCCCAATCGATTTTTTTGTCGGCATCCTTGAACTTATCTCAGAATTTGCTAAGATTATCTCGTTTTCATTTAGGTTGTTTGGTAACGTGCTCGCAGGCGAGGTGCTTCTAACGATTATGGCGTTCCTTATGCCATACGTGCCACCATTTCCGTTTGTATTTCTCGAAACCTTCGTCAGCCTTATTCAGGCATTCGTTTTTGCCATGCTTACGCTTATCTTCATAGCGATGGCAACCACCGAGCACGGAGAGACAGAGGGGGTTCATGCGTAAAAAAAGGAAATAAGAACTTAATCACAAAAGGTCGGTTTATCCCCACACCAATTTCGAAAAAAATAAATCAAAATTTTTCGCAATCGGTGTGCGGGGGAAGAAAATAAAAATAATAAAAATAAAAAAATGGATCTTAATGTTATGCGACTTCTTGGAGCAGCGCTTGCGATTGGATTGGGAGCGCTCGGACCTGGTATTGCGGTCGGCTTGATCGGTGCTAAATCAGTGGAAGCGATTGGCCGAAATCCCGAAGCAAGTTCGAAAGTTCAGACAATGGCCATCTTGGCGTTTGCAATTGCTGAATCAATTGTTATTTACGCATTGGTTGTTGCTCTTATTATCAAATTTGTGTAACGGACGTGTTTTTCTATTGTAATCAATTATCATGCAACAACTTTTAAGCCAACTTGGGATTGATTGGCGCTTGCTCATAAGCCAAGCGGTTGATTTTTCGCTCATTCTTTTTGTTTTGTGGTTCTTTTTGTATAAGCCTCTTTTGAAGCTTCTCAAGGATCGCAAAGAAAGGATTGAAGAAGGGCTTATGAAGGCAAAGATGGCAGATGAACGCTTGCATGAAATTGATATTGTGAGAAAGGAAAAAATAAAAGAAGCAGAAGCTCAAGCACTTGAGATTTTACGAAAAACAGAGCGTGATGCAAAAATTCTCGAGGAAAAGCTTCTCGCAAAAGCAAAAGAAAAGGAAGCGGCCGAACTGAAGGACTTTAGTGGTATTCTTCTTGCAAAAGAAGAAGCCTCCCGTCGCGCGCTTGATGAGGAATCGAAAAAACTCATTAAGACAGCGATTGCGAAAACAGTCGCTCTTTCGCCGGAGTTAATTGATAACGCGTTGATTGAAAAAGCAATCAAAGAAGCGAAACAAACGATATGAAGTATCCGATTCATTCATATGCAAAAGCTCTTTCGGAAGTCATTGCTTCCAAAAAAGAGAGTTCAGCGCATATAGAAAAAAACTTTATTGCGATTTTAAGAAAGAATGGTGATGAAATGTATGCCAAAAAGATTCTTGAAGAAAGTGAGCGGCTTTTACGGAAAAAAGATGGAACAAAAAAAATAGTACTTGCCTCAGCGCGACCACTTAAAGAATCTTCTCATACTATTCTTGGTGATGTCCTTGGAAAAAATGATGTTTGCAAGACAGTGATTCGTCCGGATCTTGTTGCAGGCGTAACGATTACGATAAATGACGATCTTCGGTTCGATGGATCGCTCAAGGGAAAACTTGATAAAATGTTTGGATAAAACGGCTAGAATTTCTTAGCGAGGTACGAGCTTAGAAATAGGAATTTATATTTTGGTTCATTCGAAAAACATAAACATTAAAAAATATTTACGTTTTTCTCATTGCCAAAATTAGAAATTCTGTCGTCCTCGCGAAGGCGAGGATCCACGCTTTCAATCTTCTTTTATGAATTTTAAAGCATGGGTCGTCCGACTAAATCGGACGATGACAAAAGAATGAATGATGGTATATTAAATATATGAGTTACGAAATTATCGAAAAGCTTAAAAAAGAAATCGAAGGATTCAAAGACGATCCGAAATGGGAAGAATTCGGACGTGTCATTGAAGTTGGTGATGGCATCGTAAAAATCATGGGATTACGGAATGCTGTGAGCCAAGAAATTTTAAAAATACAAACACCAAAAGGCGAGTGTGTTGCTTTAGCGTTGAATCTTGAAGAAGAATCAATCGGCGCCTTGGTACTCGGCGACTTTCTTGCAATCGAAGTCGGCAATGAGGTAAAGCGTTCCGGCGAGGTATTGTCGATTCCGGTCGGCGATGAGCTTATTGGACGTGTTATTGATCCTCTTGGAAATCCACTTGATGGCAAGGGTCCTATTTTCAAAAAAGAAAAACCGCAGCTTAATCCGATGGAGGCGCGTGCGCCGTCGGTATTGGAGCGTGAGTCGGTAAATACTCCGCTTCATACGGGATTGAAGGCGATTGACGCCATTATTCCTATTGGTCGTGGTCAGCGCGAGCTCATTATTGGTGATCGACAAGTTGGAAAGACCGCCATTGTAATTGATGCTATCTTGAATCAGGCGAATGACTTGGGTCGTCGCCGACCGATTTGTATTTATGTTGCCATCGGACAGAAGGAATCGAAGGTGGTGAAGACTGCGGAGATATTAAAAAAATCCGGCGCATTTGAATACAGTATTATTGTTTCAGCATCAGCATCATCGCAGGCGGCAATGTGGTATCTTGCGCCGTATGCCGGTTGTGCAATAGGTGAATATTTCCGCGATAAAGGACAGGACGCACTCGTTGTTTATGATGATCTTTCCAAGCATGCATGGGCATATCGACAGATATCGTTGCTTTTGCGTCGTCCTCCAGGCCGTGAAGCGTACCCGGGTGATATTTTCTATTTGCATTCTCGTCTTTTGGAGCGCGCTGCTAAACTTTCAAAAGAAAAAGGTGGCGGATCACTTACGGCATTGCCGATTGTTGAAACGCAGCTCGGTGATGTAACGGCATATATTCCGACGAATATTATTTCTATTACCGACGGACAGATTTATCTTGAAAGCGATTTATTTAACCAGGGTCAACGCCCGGCGTTGAATGTTGGTATTTCCGTTTCTCGCGTAGGATCGGATGCACAGACGAAAGCAATGAAAAAAGTTGCCGGAAAGCTGAGGCTATCGCTCGCGCAATTCCGTGAATTGCAGGCATTCGTCCAATTTGCGACTGACGTTGATGATGTTACAAAAAAGAAAATTCTTCACGGGCAGAAGATTAACGAAATTTTAAAGCAAGAAGATCTTGCGCCGATTGCGTTTGAAAAACAAGTGTGCGTATTTTACGCGGTGCTTAATAATTATTTTGAGAATGTTGCCGTGGAAAAAATAAAAGAGACTGAAAATCGTTTTCTGGAATATCTCGAAAATTTACATGATGCTGAAGTTTTGAAACCGATTCGCGAGAGTGGTGAATTTACTGAAGCGATCGAAGGAAAACTAAAAGAGGCGATAGTGAAATTTCTTGAATAATCATAAAGATGGAGTCTTTGCAAAATCTCAAGCGGCGCATAAAGAGCGTTAAAAATATTGGACAGATCACGAAAGCGATGGAGCTTGTTGCCGCAACGAAGATGCGCAAAAGCCAGGAGATTGCGCTTAATTCTCGCCCTTATGCATATACCGCGCTTGGTATTATGGGAATACTTTCGGGCCTGAAAGATATTTCTTTGCCTGAATTATTGTGTGAACGCCCGATCTCAAAAACGGCGTTTCTTCTTATGGCGTCCGATAAGGGACTTGCAGGATCATTTAACAGTGCGGTTATACGCAAGTTTGAAAGTTTTGTTCGTGCGGAAAAAATTGATGTTTATGATCCGCGATATTCTTTTATTGCGGTTGGTCAAAAATCAAAAATATATCTTGAGCGTAGGAACTTGCCCGTTATTCAATCATTTAATCATTTGGGCGATTTAATGAGACTAGAAGAGGCGGAACCGATTGCGAGTTTTTTGGTGAATGGCTATCTGAATGCCGACTTTGATGAAGTTATTTTGTTTTCAACGAATTTTGTAAGCGCACTTCGCCAGGATCCTGTTTCGCATGAACTTTTCCCTATTACATTCGAGAAAATAAAAGAAAGTATTGATGCAACGATTCCGCAGGCAGGACGTTATTCTCATTATCTTGATGGATGGTCGCTTGCAGAAAATGGCGGCGGTGAATATCTTATTGAGCCGTCAGCAAAAGAGGCCTTAGAATGTCTCGCGCCGCAGCTCTTAAAAATACGATTGTATCACCTACTTCTTGAGGCAAATGCTTCGGAGCATTCTGCTCGCCGCGTGGCGATGAAAAATGCTTCGGAAAATGCTGCTGATCTTTCAGAAAATCTGAATGTCGTATACAATAAGTCGCGTCAAGCAGCAATTACGAATCAGATTATAGAAGTAACGTCGGGCGCGGAAATTCAGCAATGAGATATTAAATAATGCAAATCCATAAAACAATACAAATTTATAAAAATAATTAAGATGGTTTCCGGCGATTGCGTGCTTCGAGGACGAAGCGACTTGGCCAGGAATGACATTTATAAGGAATATGAAAAAAGGAAAAATTACAAAAATTGTTGGACCAGTGGTAGATGTCGATTTCGGAGAGGGAACAACGCTTCCGCCGATTTATAATGCTTTGAAAGTAAGAACAAAGGATCGTGAAATCACTTTTGAAGTGGTAAAACATTTGGAGCCAGGCAAGGCGCGCGCAATCGCACTTGATTCGACTGATGGATTGAGTCGCGGTATGGAAATCGAGGATATGGGAAAAATGATCGAAGTGCCGGTGGGAGAAGAAACGCTCGGCCATATTTTTGATGTTGTTGGAAATCCGCTTACCAAGCCTGACAAGCCATTTAAAAAGTTTCTTCCAATTCATCGTGACGCACCGACCTTTACTGAACAGTCTACAAAGGTGGAGGTTTTTGAAACTGGAATTAAGGTTATCGATCTTATTTGTCCGTTTTTGAAGGGTGGCAAAGTAGGGCTTTTTGGAGGAGCGGGTGTTGGCAAGACCGTGCTTTTGCAAGAGCTTATTCATAACGTCGCAGAAGTCGGCGGCGGCGTTTCAGTATTTGCTGGTGTTGGCGAGCGCACACGTGAAGGAAATGATCTTTATAATGAAATGAAGGAGTCGGGTGTTATTAATAAGACGGCACTTGTATTTGGTCAGATGAATGAAGTACCGGGCGCTCGTGCTCGTGTGGCATTATCGGCGCTTACTATGGCAGAATATTTCCGTGACGAGGAAGGTAAGAATATCTTGCTTTTTATCGACAATATTTTTCGTTTTTCACAGGCGGGCGCTGAGGTTTCGACGCTTCTCGGTAGAATGCCGTCGGCGGTAGGATATCAGCCAACGCTTGCGTCTGAAATGGCTGAGCTTCAGGAACGAATTACTTCGACCACAAAAGGTTCGATTACGTCAGTGCAGGCGGTATATGTTCCGGCTGACGATATTACTGATCCGGCACCGGCGACAACGTTCAGTCACTTGGACTCAACTATTGTTCTTTCTCGTCAGCTTACCGAAATAGGTATCTATCCTGCGGTTGATCCGCTTGCATCGAATTCAAGCGCGCTTGATCCGAAAATTGTCGGCCGCGAACATTATGATGTTGCGCGTGAAGTACAACAGACGCTTCAGCGCTATAAAGAGCTTCAAGACATTATTGCGATTCTTGGTATTGAAGAGCTTTCGGATACTGACCGAAAGACCGTTGATCGCGCCCGCAAGATCCAACGTTTCCTTTCTCAGCCGTTTTCCGTTGCTGAGCAGTTTACGGGACGCCAGGGCCGATATGTTCCACTGAAGGATACTATTAAAAGCTTCAGGGAAATTCTTGATGGTAAATACGATGATAAATCCGAGGAAGACTTTTATCTTAAGGGCAGTATTGAAGATGTAATTGCAAGCAAATAATACTATACTATGCAACTCGGCGTTTATTCATTAGAAAAAGTCTTATTCAACGGCGAAGCAGTGTCGGTGAATTGTCAAACTACGACGGGGGAGATTACTGTTCTTGATCACCATCAGCCGTTGATTTCAGTTTTGAAAAAAGGTGTGATGAAAATAATTGATAAAGAACAAAAGGAGCATTACGTCGAAGTCAATTCCGGTTTTCTCAATATAACAAAAGGAAACCAGGTAAAATTTTTGATAGAATAGAGTAAATAATTTTTCTTTTGATAAATTAATCATTCAATGCCCTATGTCATCCGGCTCTTATAAAAAAGAAAAGGAGGAAGAATCATTGGAACGATCGGGAATAGAATACCTCTTAAGGCTTAATAAGAAGCACTCACAGCTGTTTCAGGCTGATGCACTAAACCGAGAGCAATACCGCGCTCTTCATCCAACGGAGATTGGTGCTATGAAATGCATGGATGGAAGAATTCATTTACCGGTTATTACGAAAACGCCACTTGGTATTATTCAGTCATGGCGAAATATTGGGGGTAGATTCAACCTTGGTTGGTATGGTTATCAAGCAAGCGTTTGGGATTGGATACATTACTCCATGAGTCGAGGAAGGAATTGCCTCATCATCATAACGGATCATTACTCTCGAGGTAGTAAACATCGAGGGTGTCGTGGTTTTGATTATGACGAAAAAGCCGCACAATCATTTTGTCGTGGACTTCGGGAACAGTTTGATCATGTTTTTGGATCAAATATTATTTATACGATCCAGTGTAGTGTCGAGACCGATGAAGAAGCTTTGGTTTTTCGTAGTAAAGATAATGGACATTTTCTCAATCTTGCAGTGTTTGGTGGTTCTGTTGATGATTTAAGAAAAGAATTGAGAGATCTTTATCCTGATATGCCAAATACTACGCTTGGCGATCTGCTTCATCTTGCAATCGGCAATATTTCTCACATTGTTGAAATTCGAAAGGCGAAACGTTCTGTTGCAGAAGCTGAACATAAGGAGTTTATTCTTGCAATCGGGCGTGGATATGATTGGTTACATGAAATTAACACGGCATTAATTGTCGGTCCGTTCGACGACAATATCGCTGGAGTTATTAAAGCTGCGGCAAATATCATCAAGAGCAATCTTGATAATGGGAAAATAAGCTCTCATCGAGGTGCTGTTTTGATGTCGTCGGCATCATTTCGTGAAAGTGGTCCTAATCAGCGTTTAGCGGAAGAGAAAGCGAAATATCTTGCTCGCATGGGACTTGATGTTATTCGTTCTAAGGTCCCAGAGCTTCTTCCTCATCTCCATATTTTGACAGCGACCATGAATATGGAAACGCGAGGTCTTAATGTTCTTGATCGAAGCGATTCCCGTTCTTGATCGACATTATATGTGTTTTGATATTTTAAAAAGAAAGGGCGTGCTATAATGGGAGAATGCGTATAATTGTTATTGCTCTTGGAGTAGTTATTATCGTCCTTTTGGGAGTTCTTTTGTTTGTTCAGCCGACGAAAAATTCGAACGCTCCTGTGCAAATACATCAGGTGGCGTCTTCAACTGATGGGAGTCTTATTGTTTTAGCCCCTGAAATGGATGCTGTTATTGCGTCACCGATCGCTATTTCTGGTTCGGCGAAGGGCTGGTATTTCGAAGCGACGTTTCCGATAAAAATTATGGATGGCGATGGCATGATTCTTGGAAGTGGCCAGGCGCGCGCGCAAGGCGATTGGATGACGACAAGTTCAGTTCCTTTTTTAGCCTCGATATCATTCACTAATCCGAAGTACTCGACGGGGACAATTCTTTTTCAGAAAGATAACCCGTCAGGACTTCCTCAGAATGATAAAGAACTTATCGTGCCGATCCGGTTTCGGTAAGGGTTGTGATGGTTTAGATTTTTCTGTCATTGTGAACGTAATTTGTGATTTTTCCCTCTGTCATCCTGGATTTGATCCAGGATCCAGAATTAATTCAAGAAAGAAGAAAAAACCTGGATCCTGGATAACCGAAGACGGTTTCCAGGATGACAGAGGGAAAATCCTAACCCGCCATCTTTGCTCTTAGATCAGTATTTCCTTACAATTGAAAAATGTTAAAAGATAAAGATATTCCAAAACTTAAAAAACGGACATTGAAAATAATCAGTGCTTTGTGGAGGCTTTTTCCGGATGCAAAAATCGCGCTTCGTTATTCTAATAATTGGGAACTTTTGGTTGCCGTGGAGCTTTCTGCACAATGTACCGATAAAAAGGTGAATGAAGTGACGTCAGCGCTTTTTAAAAAATATAGGATGCTGGATGATTATATTCATGCAAATCCTCGCGAATTTGAAAAAGATATCCATCAAACCGGGTTTTATCGCGCGAAAACAAAAAATATTCTCGCAGCAGCAAAAGTGGTAAAGGAAAAGTTTAACGGAAAACTTCCGAAAACGATGGATGCAATGCTTACGATTCCCGGCGTCGGACGGAAATCGGCAAATGTTATTTTGGGAAACGCATATGGCATTGTAGAGGGGATCGCAGTTGATACCCACGTGAAGCGGCTTGCGCGTGTACTTGGTCTTTCGAATGAAATAACCCCGGAAAAAATAGAAAAAGATTTAATGCAGATTGTTCCTAAAAGAGAATGGTTTTCAATGACGTATCTTCTTATAGAATATGGCCGGAAATATTGCATTGCTCGGCCGCATAAGCATGAATTGTGCCCGCTTACAAAGATACTAAAGTGACACAAAAATCACATTTGTGATTTTTGTGTCATCCTGGACTTGATCTTCCGACGCCTTGGCCGGAACAGGCAGGATCCAGGATTGGATTAAAAAATAAAAAATGGTCTTTAGTGCGCTTTCTGGGTTTTCCACAGGCGTATTGATTGTAGATTATCCAAAATGGTATAATGATTCCTGAAAGAAAAATCGTTTTCTGGTGTGAGGCCGGAGGCGATTTTTTTTCGCTTTACTTCTTGCCATTCCCAATCTTTGTTATAATGAATTTAAGCGAAATTGATAGCAATCAACATATAAAATTCTTTAGATATGTCACTTGATAAATTGGAAAAAGTTCTTGCTTCCGAGCCGAGATATCGTCTTTCTCAGGCGAAAATCGCGGTTTTTAAAAGTCTTGCTGAAAGCTGGTCTGAGGTTGCTGGATTTTCACCAAAACTGAGAGAACAATTGAATAAGGAATGTCCATTGGAAATAAAGGGAGAAGTAATGCAATCGGATCATGGCGATGAGACATTGAAGGCGGTGATAACACTGGATGATGGTTGTAAAATCGAGAGTGTTCTTATGCGTCACGAAAGGGATGTCAGCGAAAAAATAAGACGCAATACTGTTTGTGTTTCCTGTCAGATGGGATGCCCCATGGGATGCACCTTTTGTGCGACGGGCGCAATGGGCTTCAAACGGAATTTGACCGTTATGGAGATCGTCGAGCAAGTTTTGTTTTTTGATCGCCTTTTAAAAAAGAAAGATGAACGTGTATCAAATGTTGTTTTTATGGGGATGGGAGAGCCGTTTTTGAATTATGATAACGTCCTTGCGGCAGTGAGGATTTTGAATGATAAAGATGGCTTAAATATAGGCGCAAGAAAGATCTCTATTTCTACGTGCGGAATAGTGGAGGGAATTAAAAAGCTTTCCGAGGAGAATCTTCAGGTTAATCTTGCGATTTCGCTTCATGCCCCGGATACCGAATTACGTTCGAGGCTTATGCCCGTTAATAAAGAATATTCTTTGGATGAGGTTTTTGTCGCTGTTGATGATTATATAAAGAAAACGTCCCGTCAGGTGATGTTTGAATATCTATTGCTCAAAGGAATAAATGACACCGATGAGTGCGCAAAAAAACTTGTAAGTATTATGCGCAAGCCGCTCTATTTTGTTAATTTGATAATTTTTAATCCTTCGGGAAGTGAGGGTATGGAACCTTCTTCTATGGCATCGGTAAAAAGATTTAAAGAGATCTTGGAAAAAGCCGGTATACCGGTAAGCCAGCGCTATCGTTTCGGTAGAAATATAAAAGCCGCCTGCGGACAATTGGTATTTGAGATGTAAAAATTTTCTTAAGTGTCATCGTCTGCTTTGGTCGGACGATCCACGCTTTAATTATTAAAACTGGAAGCACGGATCCTGATCGGAGTTTATGCTGAACTTGATTCAGTGTCAGGATGACAGATGGATTTAAGTTTATCCCCATCTTTATCTTTCTGCCCCCCCTCATCCCTGCTATAATAAAAGTAATGAAATTGAAAAAGCGGAAAATCAAAAAGTTTTTCTTTTCCAACTTTAAAGTTATTTTCCTTAGTATCGCAATAGGTCTCTTTGCCTGCGCCATAAGTATCTTTGCATTCTCAAGCCCTGGATCCAATCAACCTCCAAATGGAAATCCAAACTTCTGGCTCCTGAATGGAACCTCTATGTATTATTCAGGAGGAAAAGTGGGAATAGGAACGACGGCGCCAAGTGTAATGTTGGACGTAAATGATACGACATCAATTACTCTGTTTACGGGAACAACTACGGAGGGGCTGGTATTGCGAAACAGTGGGGCATCTAATGATCTCAATATGATTAGTTTTTCAGATGCGAATGCGCCTCGTTCTTTTGCTAGAATTGCGGCTTATAAGACTAGCAATGGAAGTTTTTTAGGCTTCGGAACAAGTAATAGTTATGTCTCCGGTATCACCAATCAGGCTCTTACTATCGATTATAATGGTAATGTCGGCATAGGGGCGACGGCGCCGAGTGTCGCGTTGGAGGTTAATGGGAGAGTAAAAGACAAGACCGGATATTTGGATCCTGTTGGAAGTATTATTTCTTACGGGGGTTCATCGGCGCCGACAGGTTGGCTGCTTTGTGATGGATCGGCAATATCACGAACGACGTATGCTGATTTGTTTGCCGTTCTCGGAACAACGTATGGGACTGGCGACGGTTCGACGACTTTTAATATCCCTGATTTTAGAGGTGTTTTTCCTAAGGGCGCTGGAACAACGAATAGAGCGGCAGGAAAAGATGCGAGCGGTAATTTTTATACCGATACATTAGGATTATATTCACAAGATCAAATGCAGGGACACAGACATTCACCTTCGACCCCAATATGGGTCGATAATCCAAACCAAAATCGATATCAAAGCACTGGAGACGTTGGTATAGCACAAAATGTGCAGGCAGTTGGTCCTCCTTCTACTGATGGTACCAATGGCACTCCGCGCACCGGCCATACTACCGAACCGCAAAGCCTGGGAGTTAATTTTATTATCAAGTATTGATTTTTGTTTTTTAAGGAATAGACTTTTTTCTTGTCATCCCGTGTCTCGACACGGGATCCAGATTAATTCTCTTTCGTTGAAATGCGAACTTGGATCCTGGTTTTCAATGGGATGACAGAGAGGGCAACGGGACGATAGAAAAAAAAGAACTGGAAGCACGGGTCTCGGCTGGAGTTTATGCTGAACTTGCCGCGCCCTGCCGTAGCGCTTCGCGAAGGAGGGATTCAGTGCCGGGATGACAAATTTCTATTAATCTGGATCCTGGTTTTCACCAGGACGAACAAGTCGCTTTCCTTTTTTGTCGTTTGTGATACCATAAAGCCATGTTAGACATCAAATTTATCAGGGAAAACCCTGAAATCGTAAAAGATGCGGCGGTAAAAAAGGGGATTAATCCCGGCATTATTGACGAGCTTCTTTCGGTTGATAAGACGCGCCGCGAGTTTATTCAGGCAGCAGAAACAATTCGTGCGGAACAGAAAAAGACGCAAGATCGCGAAGAGGGAACGCGTTTGAAGGAAAAATTTAAGAAGCTCCACGAGGAAGAGCGTTTTGTCGGTATTGAGCAAAAATTCGATGAGCTGATGGTGCAAATACCGAATATTATTTCCCCTGATTCGCCTGTTGGGAAGAGCGATAAGGATAATGTCGATATTTATCATTGGGGCGAGCCGAAGAAATTCGATTTTGATCCGAGGGACCATATTGCACTCGGGACATCGCTTGATATTCTTGATTTTGAAAAAGGGGCAAAGATTGCCGGGTTTCGCGGATATTATGTAAAGAACGAAGGAGTGCTTTTGATCATGGGCATTATGATGTACGCCCTGAACAAGATGGTTGAAAAAGGATACAAGCTGATGATTCCGCCGACGCTTGTGAAAGAATTTGTTCTTGCGGGAAGCGGTTATTTTAAAGGACTTTCATATAATCCCGAGATTGATGAAATATACGAGGTTGCGACACCCGACAAAGAATCGACGGGTGAAATAAGTAAGGATAAAAAATTTCTTGTAGGAACTGCCGAGCCGTCATTGCTTGCGTATTATTCCGATGAAATTTTAAGAGAAGAAGATTTGCCGATAAGAGTATGCGGTTACAGTCAGTGCTATCGAAGCGAAATCGGAAGCTATGGAAAAGAATTGAAGGGAATGTATCGTGTTCATGAATTCATGAAGGTTGAACAGGTGGTTGTCGCGGCGGCTAATCTCGAGGAGGCTGATAAATTGCAGGATGAAATGACTGGTATTTCCGGCGAGATGCACGAAGAGTTGGGATTGCCGTATCGTCGTTTGCAGATTTGCACTGGCGACATGAGTCCCGGGAAATATCGCGCATTCGATCTTGAAGCGTGGCTTCCCGGCATGAATCGTTGGGCTGAAACCGGTTCGGCAAGCGACTTTTTGGATTGGCAGGCGCGACGATTGAACGTGCGTTATACCGACAAAAATGGTGATAAGAAGTTTGCTTTTCTTTTGAACAACACCGCGCTTCCGAGTCCGAGAGTTTTTATTGCCATTCTCGAAAACTATCAGACGAAAGACGGAAAGATTGAGGTGCCGGAGGTATTGCAGAAATATGTCGGAAAGAAGGTGATTGGATAAGTTTTTTCTTCATCTGTCATTCTGGCGAAGGCCAGAATCCGTGCATCTAGTCTTAAAATTCTTTACTCAAATCATTCCAGTTTGGGTTCCCTGTCTTAATAAGGCGTATTTTCCACGATCGATGCCAATTCTTTAACTCTTTTTCTCGTGTTATAGCACTTATAATATTTTCGGTCATTTCGTAATATACGAGAGTGTGGATATTATATTGCTTTGTAAAGCCAGAAACAATTCTGGTTTTATGTTGTTCTATGCGAAGTTTGAGATTATTGGTGACGCCCACATAAAGAAGCCCTCCTGGTTTGTTTGCAAGAATATAAACGTAATAAGTTTTATGCATCATTATATGATATATATTCAAGATTAAATCTTTTTAAAGCACGGATCCTGACCTCCGTCAGGATGACAAGAAAAGAGGGGATGAATCCTTATGGAAAAAAATACGATTTAGTCGTATTATTTTTATATGGAGGTTGGTGCCTATCTTTCGGCTTCACAAAAAAAGCGCAAACAAAAGCGCACCTATATTATTCTTTCATTATCCATTTTGGGGATATGCTTTTTGGTATTCGGCATTATCTGGACCATCTTCGGATCATCAGTTTTTAAAATTCAGAGTATCACTGTTCGTGGAAATACCACTATTGCGAGCGATGACATTATTGCTCTTATTCACTCGTCGGTGCTTAAAAGTAAAAATCCTATAGTTACGTATTTGGGGGATAATAACATACTTGCATGGCCCAAAACTCTTTCCGCCGAAGAAACCGCTTCTTTGCCCCAGCTTTTGAATATAAGTCTGGAAAAATATTATATGACTCGCTCGGTTGTAATAAATGTTACGCAGCGTAAGCCTTTTGCGGTTTGGTGTTTTATGTCGAGAGGCAGCAATGCGACAATGGGCGATAGTGATATAACCATGACGTATGCAATCGAGGAGACGGGGGAGTCGTGTTCGTGGTTTTCAGACGATGGAATTATGTTTGAAAAAGGATTTGATGCTGAAGGAGGTGTTCTTATGGCGATTCACGATTATTCTCAAAATGCGCTGCCGCTTGATTCGCCAATTTTACCCGATCGTTTTATTTCCAATCTTGTTTCCATTGTAAACGTACTTCGTGGAAGCGGATTGAATATTAAGGAAATTATGTTGAACGATATCAGTCTTGAAGAGATTCGCGTGACAACCTATGACGGACCAACGATTTTATTTAGTCTTCGGTTTCCTGCCGATGCTGACCTTCTCGTTATTAAAAATATTATGACCAAGCCAGGATTTCAGAAAATACAATATCTTGATCTTCGAACCGAGGCGCGAGCGTATTATAAATAAAAAAGAGGTTTTTCTTTGTCGTTCTGGATTTCTATCGTGGTGCAAAATATACTTCTCTCTGTCATCCCGTGCCTCGACACGGGATCCAGATTTCTTAATCTTTTTTATAAAAAAAATGGAAATTAGAGCTTATTGAAAAAAGAAAATCCTGAACGGAAAGACTTGAGTGAAGAATGGTTAATCCTGGATCCCGGTTTTCGCCGGGATGACAAGAGGGGGAGCAATATTGTTTTATAAATGATAAATAAAGATCGAGGTTCCTGCTTTAAAATCAGGCTCAGGAAGATCTCCCATTCCTGGTTGTGCTGATCGAATTGCGGTGAGCCATGAATATTCATCTTGTGGATTGCGGCTTCGTCCTGCGGCAAGCGGTTGAATTGCGTTTTCAAGCGTATTTACTGAGATGGCAATCCAATGAATACCTTGACCACTAGGATTACCCTTTGATGATGACCAATCAATTTCTTTTGCGCCAAGCGTATATGAAGGACTTCCGCCGCCAAAATAATCTACGCCGATTTTATCGACTTCGGGATGTATGGCGACCCATTGCTGCAAGCGTAGAAGGTCTTGCCCCCAATCATAATTTGAATCAGTTACATAATGATAACCACCAGTAACACCCCCGCCAAATTCGTTGAAATAAGAAAGGAAATTAGGCGCGGCGAGCGCTGTTTCAAGAAAAAGCCATACCACAAGAATGACGAGGAAGACATATTTAGCGGCAGAGGCGAAGAATGAGCGCGCCATGATCATGATTGAATCTTGAGTGATTTCTCCCTCAGGAAGGCGTATGTTGATTACCCATTTTTTCCATACTCCCGCGGCGAGAATGTAGATAAACGGTATAGTTGGCATTAAATGTCTGATGCCGATATTGAGAGGGCTTTGCATACTATAGATCCAATAGAACGCAATAAACGATATCATTGTGAATTCGGCAAAATTCAGACAAAGATAATCAAGAAATTCCTTTTTTATTTTTCCGCGCAACGAAACGGTCCTTTTGATTATTTTCCATAGGGCGAGCACAAGTGCAAGGAGTACAACGATAAGCGTCGGTATAGTTTCTTTGATAGAAAATAATTTAGGAAAATAGGTCCAACCGCCGAAATTAACAATCTGGCCCCAGAAATAAATTGTATTTCCGCCGTCGACGCGTTGCATGACCATAAGAATGCCGAGCATATATTGGGCAAACGGTCGAAAAATCGGATTGCCTGCCATCCATATATCAAGATCGGCGAGGCATCGCATGCCATGACAGAATTGTCCCGCGGGTGCTGGGCCGTTCGCAAATGATCCGAGGATTGTTGCTGTGTCGCTTGCTTGTTTGGCTATTGGATAGTTTGCAGTGAAAATAAAATAGATTGGATAAACGATAAAGATATATCCGATTGCAAAGATGAAAAAAAGTCGGCAGAAATGGCGCCATCCATCCATCATTAATTTTTTGAATCGCGCGCGATGCTCGCTTTCGCTCCAGTGGATTGCGGCGTCGCGAATCCAAAGAATAATGGCGCAGAAGATAAAAAGAGGAACGAGAAATGGTGCGGAAAATTTCATAAGCTGTGCGACGCCGAATGAAAGTCCGGCGAACCAAAGATTTTTTTGTGAAGGTTCTTCGATGAATTTCAAAAAGAAAAACGTTGCAAAAACAATGCCGAATGCAGCGCCAATGTCGGTTGTCACATAATGGCCGTGAGCGAGTACGTTTGGCGAAAGCCCAAAAAGAAATGCCGGCAAAAGTGCCCACCAATTACCCATTAAACGCCGTGCGAAAAGATAAATAAAAATAATAAGAAGAATGGTGAGAAGTATTGGCATAATGCGCGCCGTTTCAATGATGGCATTTGCATCGTTGCCGGAGTGGTAAAGAAATTCAGCACCGACGTTCCATTGTGAATTTATTTGATTTTGCCACGCATCGCTTTGTGTCGGAAATGTCGGATTCAAAAAAAGAACTGGCAGCATTGCAAGCGCTTTTACGAGCGGGGGATGCTCGGGATTGAGTCGATAATCAAAATTGTGCACATAGCCGTATCCAGCAGGAATATGGGCAAGCTCGTCCATAATTGCCGAATCAGTACGCGACGCCCAGAGCATAAAACCGAATGAAATGATGCAAACGACCGCGAGGGTCATCCACGCAAACCGAGATGAGAATTTTTGTATCATGCCGAAATTATAACACTTTTTTCCACTCTTTCCACGAGTATAATCGCGGTCCGGAGGCATCACGATTATAGGGACGATCAAAGATAATATGATTCCATGTGGGCGTCAAAATTCCTTCTACCTTCTTATTGTCATCAATCAATATATCACCGCGAATCAGGGTTTTATCCTTTGTAAGAATTATCCTTCGTATAAATTCTTTTCCAAGATGTTTTTCTATCCATTCATATTTTTCAGCGACGCAATTTTTATATGTTCTCAATGGTGCGGTGCAAATTCGAACATCATGTCCTGCGTGTATCATTTCGTGTATCGCCTTAAGACTTCCTTCGATTGGTGGAAGACTTGCGATGAATCCTGGACTTGTGTAAATCGCTTCTATTTTCTCTTTTAGTTCTGGCGGATATTGTTCGGATATCGTGAAGCTTTTGTATTGCTCGGTGGGAATCAGAATTTCACCTGGATGGATTTGTTTCCAGAGCTCCTGAAATCGGTCGTTGAATCCTGCAATAGTTTCGTCTTGATCAATAAGAATAATCATGATGGTGCTTGCAAAAGAGATGAGTACTCTATTAGTATACAAGTAGCGCCTATATAAAACAAAAAAAGGAGGTATTAGTGTGAATATTGAAATTGAGGAATTCCAAAAACGAGTCGGAATACGGCCAGGATTTACCGCGCGGGTAAATAGCATTGTTTCATTGCGAGAACTTGATCCAAAACATATTTCCGGATTACAGGTAATGCCTCGTAATTATCTTGAAAGTCTAATCCGGAATATCTCCCTTGAGGGGGATGAAGAACATAAGCCCTATGCCGAGTGTGAGATTTCATTGATGCGCATAGATCCCCATAGTCTTGTGATTGGTCAGACATTTATTCAACGAGAAAAGTATCAATCCATTCTCGAGGGATTTGGATTGTTGCTTGATAAAGACTTTTGTGTGCCTCGTGGGGTGGCTAAAAAATGTGCACTCATTATTTTTGGAAAAACCTTTAAAGGGGATGATGCGGTTGCGCATTATTTGCCGCCAATTATTGAGGCGACGAATGGGACACAGTTTTTGATTGATGGAATTCATCGGAGTTTCATCGTCAAGAATACTGGGACAACTATTGAAAGCATCATTCTAAAAAATGTGAAAACGCCGCTTCCGTGCGAAGCAATGGATTGGGAATCAATTTCTTTTGTTGACGAAAAGCCTCCGCGCCAGGAACGGTTTCGTAACTTGCAACCGCAACTTTTTCGAAATTTAAAATTCACTGGTATCGATGGATGATTTTGTGTTTTATAAAAAGCCTACCAGGATTTGGTAGGCTTTTCTATTTACTCAAGAAGTGATTTAAACCTTTCCCGTGATTAAGAATACTGATTATGATTGGTGCACTATTCAGTGCGAGCCGTACATTTTTTACGCTTCGATTTTGGAAAAGAGATAGCCGCCGATTAAAATCAAGATGAAGGTAAGGAGGCTTAGAACGGTGAGATCGGGAATGAATCCGAATTGATATACTCCAGTAAGCGAGCCCCGTAATCCGTCTACACCATAAGAAAGTGGATTAATGCGCGCTATAAATTCCAAAGCGCTTGGTAATCCTTGAAAAGAAAAAATTGCGCCAGAAAGGAAAAATAATGGCATTACCATAAAATTCATAATCATTTGAAAGCCTTGAAAATCCTGCAGGATCGAAGCAATGGCGGTTCCTAAGGCCGTAAAAAGAATTGCAATCAAAGAGATAAAGAGGAATACATTCCACGCGGCGACTGCTGATTCCAATCTGAATCCGACCATAAACGAAATTGCTAAAACAATGAGCCCCTGGAAGATTGATATTGTTGCGCCGCCGAGTGTGCGGCCAATCATGATATTAACTCTTGAAACTGGTGCCGCGAGTGTTTCTTTTAGAAATCCAAACTGTTTGTCCCAGATAATTTCTATTCCGGAAAAAACGGCGGAAAACAAAACACTCATAGCGATGATGCCCGGTGTAAGAAATTGAATATAGTTGCCCTCGCCAGCTTTCTGAAAAACCGGGCCGAAACCATAACCGAATGCGAGCAGAAAAAGAAGCGGTTGACCAAGTGATCCGATTATTCTTGATTTTGATCGGAATGATCTTTTTAGTTGTCGAAGCCAAAGGATATAGATAGTACTCATGTTATTATTTTCTGCCGTGGCTTTTTCTTATATTTCTCATTCGATCAATATCGCTTGTCGCTGATTCTTCTCTGATGTCGCGGCCAGTAAAGTAAAGAAATGCTTCCTCGAGTGACTTCGCATGCGCTTCATCCATTAATGTTTGCGGCGTTTCATATTTTATTATTTTGCCGTGATCGATGATCGCAACAATATCGGACATTTTTTCTGCCTCATCCATATAATGCGTCGTGAAGACTACTGTAATATTTTCTTCAGTATTTAATTTTTTCACATAATCCCAGATGTAGTTTCTGGTTTGCGGATCGAGCCCGATGGTTGGTTCGTCGAGAAAAATTACTTTTGGATGATGAAGAAATCCGCGTGCTATTTCGAGTCGTCGTTTCATGCCGCCGGAGAATGTTTTCACCAAGGAATCTTTTCGATCCCATAGTTCCATCATTTTTAAAAGCTGCTCAGTTCTTTCTCTTCTAATTTTCTTTGGAACTTTGTAAAGAATGCCGTGAAAATCCATATTTTCGTGAGCAGTTAATTCTTCGTCTAGGCTTGAATCTTGAAATACAATTCCAATGGAACGTCGTACGTCGTCTGATTGTTTTTTAATATCAAAGCCATTAATAATGACATCGCCGCTCGTTGGCTTGAGAAGGGTCGTTATCATTTTTATAGTGGTTGATTTTCCTGCGCCATTGGGCCCAAGCAATGCAAAAATTGTACCTTCTTCGATTTCAAATGAAATATCCCGAACCGCTTCTATCGTCCCAAATGTTTTGACTAAGTTTTTAACTTGAATTATTTTCATGAGCTATTTTATTAGATATAAATTAAGCATATCACAAAAGATATGCTTAAAAGATATTGCGGAGAGGGAGGGATTCGAACCCTCGAGGGCGGTTAAACCCTACCTCGTTAGCAGTGAGGCGCTTTCGGCCACTCAGCCACCTCTCCGTACTTGGTAGTCTAATAAATGATGAGGGAAAAAGCAAAAAAGAAACTTTATTTGGGTCCCGTGTCGTAGCACAAATATTCCGGCCTATGAGCACATTTCTAATGCGATGATTGAGCCAGATTATCATAAAAAACTAAAACCAGCTTTTGATATTATCTCAAGCTGGTTAAAAAATGAAGCCTACCTCAAAATCAAATTTTTAGAAGCCATCGAGAATCAACGAGTGCTATATGGTGATTCAGGCTTTTCCTTTAGGCCAGTTATTTCGAAAACAGTTATTTCGTCAGTCTGATTACGATCTGTAGTCCTTTTGGGGTGCGAAACAACATCACCGCGAGCAATTGCTCTGTCTAAAAATTTTTCTAACCTAGCCTGATGCAAGCTTCTCGCATAATCCTGAGAAGTATCTCTACCAAAACTCATTTCCTCTCAACTCCTTTCAAAATCTTAAATTACTAAAGCCAGAATACAACGCAACATAATAAAAATCAAGCAAGAAAAAAGAAAGCTCTTAGATTTTCTTTGCGACGAAGGAGCTTAGAAAATCAAGAGTCCTCGCGAAGGCGAGAATCCATGCCTTAAAAAGATTGGAAGCATGGATAGTACGCCTTCGCGTACTATGACAGAATTGGGGAAGTAGAAAAGCTGAATTTTATTTGCTCTTTCTCGCTTTTTCTGATATTCTATAGCAACTATGCCAGGGAAAGAGAAAAAATTACAATCAAGGCCGCCGATTGTGGTGGTGATGGGGCACGTCGATCATGGGAAAACGACGCTTTTGGATTATATACGGAGGATGACTCATATCGCTCATTGCGCTTCGGAAAGTGGCGCACCGCGTGCAGTTGCTGAACGGGAAGCGGGAGGCATTACGCAAGCAGTTGGTGCGTACGAAATTATCCATAATAAAAGAAAGATTACTTTTATCGATACGCCTGGTCACGAGGCCTTCAGCGCAATGCGTTCGCGTGGCGCACATGCCGCTGATCTTGCTATTCTTGTTGTTGCTGCTGATGAAGGCGTGAAGCCTCAAACATTGGAAGCGATTAAAATTTTGGAAGAAACAAAAACTCCATTTATTGTTGCCATCAATAAAACAGATCGTACTAACGGAAATTTGGAAAAAGCAAAAAACGATCTTCTCGTGGCAGGAGTTTTATTGGAAGGATTGGGAGGGCAAATAAGTTATCACGGAATTTCTGCAAAGACAGGGGAGGGCATTAATGATCTTTTGGATCTTATTCTTCTTGCGGCGGACATGGAAGGATTTACCTATAATCCCGCAGCTCCCGCTTCGGGATATATTCTTGAGGTGCGACGCGATCCGCGACGCGGTATTGAGGCAACAATTATTATGAAAGATGGTGCTTTGAAAAAAAATGATTTTATAGCAACGCCGAGCGCAACCGGAAAAGTAAAAATATTGGAAGATTTTATGGGATGCTCGGTGGAGAATATTTCTCCTTCGGCGCCGGCGCTCGTTATTGGTTTCGAATCATTGCCGGGTATTGGAGAAGAATTTTTAACTGACAAAAAAGAAGTTTCTTATACCAAGGAAGTAAAAAATACCAAAAACGATGAGATTTTAAAACCGGAAATGTCAAAAGCCGAAAGGGCAGCGGCACTTACACTTATTTTAAAAGCATCTGATGCAGGATCTCTTGAGGCGCTTGGAATGGTGTTGCGCGTTGTCGGTATCGAAAAGAAAAAAGCGATAAATATTGTACAAGAATCCGTTGGAGATATTACCGATAGTGATGTACGGACGGCGGCGGCAACTGGAGCAATTCTTATTGGTTTTAAAAATAAGATTGAAAAGGGAGCACAGAATCTTGTTGAGTCTCAGCATATTACTGTGATTACATCAAAGGTGGTTTACGATATTGTAAAAGAGGTTGATGAGCTTTTGACGGGCGCAAGTATGGCAACCGCTGCGGGGACACTTGATGTGCTTGCGGTATTCAACCAAGAACGATCCGATAAGCAACTTATCGGTGGACGAATCACAAGTGGTGCTTTTCGTAGTAAGGCATCGTTTGAAATTTTTCGCGGTGCGGGATCACAGGAATCGATTGGCGTTGGAAAAGTTTTGAATTTGCGTGAGAATAAATCGGAAATAACACAAGCTGAAAAAGGAAAAGAAATCGGCATCTTGGCGAGCGCACCGATTATGATTGAGGTCGGAGATATTTTAGTCATAAGAAAATGATTCGCTTCTTAGCGAATCATCCTGGAAGCCGTCTTCGGCTATCCAGGATCTCACGGTTCGCTGGGACGACAGAGAGGAAAATAAACTATTATGAAATTTTTTAGATCACAACGAATTGAAAAATTAGTCCGAGAAGAATTATCAAAAATTCTTGTGCGGGAATTTGAGTTTCCTGGGGCACTTGTTACCGTAACTGAAGTTGAGGTTGATAAGAAGCTCGATAATGCAAAAATATTACTCAGCGTTCTTCCATCTAAAAGAGGTGAGTCGGCGCTTACCGAGCTCAATAAAAGAGCTGGCGAACTTCAGCATATGCTTTTGAAAAAAATAAATATCAAACCGATGCCGCGTATCTCATTTGCCCTTGATCATGGTCTTGAAAATGCCGCTCGCGTAGAAAAGAAATTGCTGGAAATAGAGTAATCATAAATCCCGTTTCGGTTCTCGGGACGACAGAGAAAGAAGAGTGGAAGCGCGGATCCTGGCCTTCGCCAGGATGACAGAAAAAATGAGAAAATAATTATAGACTTTTTTGTTGTGCGCGAATATTTTTCTGCCCCAAACGGAGCCCCGATGGACATTGGGGCGAGTCTCCCGCGTCGAAGACTCCTGGCACTTCAATTTTCTAAGTTCGTATCTCGCTAAGAAAATTTAGTCGCTTGACAAGGCGTTGGGGATGGCTATACTTATCCTCAAGACGAAATGAGCAGAATCCTTAACTTTTCAAAACAGAGCGGCTGACCCGCGCATTTTTGCGCATCAGGGATGCCGCCGAGTGCGGCTCTTTTCTTTTTTATGGTTTCCATAAAAATAATCGAGCGAAGTTAAATAATTTTCTATCGTTTGCGTCTATTGTAAATTGACAACTTTTTACTTAGACCGTTCTGAGTAATACTCCGAATTGTAGAGTCGGAGTTTGTTCTTGAAAGTTTCGCTTTGCGGATTTTTTTCGCGACGCGGGTTTTTCAAGAGCGCAATATTCGAAGCTTTGCATAGTATCTTTTCTTTCGCCTACAATCGCATTGTCTGCCATGGGGCAGTTCGGTGAAAGAGATCCAATTTCTTATACTATGAGCAAAGCATTTTTTATCACGAAATGTTCGTGATAATTAAAGTCAGCATTGGGATGGTTGGCATAAGGGTAAATGGTGGATGCCTTGACTAGAAAAGGCGATGAAGGACGTGGCGTAGCGACGATATGCCTCGGGGAGATGCGTAGCAATCTGTGATCCGGGGATTTCCGAATGGGGCAACCTAATTGAGCAAACCTCAATTGTTTCAGCGCAAGCTGATTCGCGCACCCGCTGAAGTAAAACATTTCAGTAAGCGGAGGAAAAAAGAACAAAAGTTATTCCCTGAGTATCGGCGAGAGAAACGGGAAGAGCCCAAACTAAGGCTCTGATTTATCAGAGTGTTAGCGTTATAAGGGAGGGACGCTGAAGTCCCTAATCATTTTCGAGCGCAGAGCTCATCTCAAAGATAGATATTTGGAGGTCATGAGGAATTTTCGAGCGAGCATGATAAATTTTTACGAAGGAATACCGGGCGTATTTCTAGGAAAAATTTTATTATGCGTAGCCGAAAATGACCATGAGACCCTAATAATTTATTTTTGAGATGAGCTCACCTTGAACGTGATTAGCGATTTTAAGGAGGAGTAAAAAAATCGTTGGTTAGTCGAAGTCGTCTGGAAAGCGACGCAATATAGGGTGATAGCCCCGTAGACGAAAACCGATGGTCTCCTTAGTTTTTCTACTTGAGTAATTCGAGGTCAAACAGTCTTGAATGAATTTGGCAGTACTATCTGCTAAGGCTAAATACTTTTCTAGATCGATAGTGAACTAGTACCGTGAGGGAAAGGTGAAAAGCAGGCCGGTGAGGCCGTTGAAATAGAATCTGAAACCATTTATCTACAAGGAACTGACGACCGAACGATCTGTCGCAAGACAGGACGAGGTCTACAGTGTGCCTATTGAAGAATGAGCCAACGACTTATTTTGTGTTGTTTGTCTAAGCGCGCAAGCGTGGAGGCGTAGCGAAAGCGAGTCTTAATAGGGCGTAATGTGACAGCACAATATAGACCCGAAGCCAGATGAGCTTGCCTTGAGCAGGGTGAAGTTTCGAGAAATCGAGATGGAGGCCCGAACCGGTGGGTTGTTCAACACCTTCGGATGACTTGAGGTAAGGAGTGAAAAGCTAATCGAATCTGGTAATAGCTGGTTCTCTCCGAAATAGTTTTTCGACTAGCGTCGTATTTTAAGCCGTGGGGGTAGAGCACTGGATGGTTTGTAATGGGGGAAACTCCGACAAACCAATCAAACTCCGAATACCGCGGTGTATAAACGGCAGTCAGACTGCGGGGGCTAAGCTCCGTGGTCGCGAGGGAAAAAGCCCAGACCATCATCTAAGGTCCCCAAATCCGCGCTCAGTGTTAAAGGTAGTCATTGTCCATAGACAGATAGGAGGTTGGCTCAGAGGTAGCCATCCTTTAAAGAGTGTGTAACAACTCACTATTCGACGGACGATGGCGCCGAAAATGTACCGGGGCTCAAGCGCGGTACCGAAGATATGGATTCGCTGACTTCATTGAGGAAATCTTAGTTCTTTATATTTATTTTTTTATGTCGGGGGGTAGCTCAGATCGAAGAGCGCCATGCCTGCGCATGGAAGTCGCAGGTTCAAATCCTGCCCTCCCGACCATCTCCAAATTAGGAGATTTTGTTTTTGCGCCCGGGGTAGCTCAGTCGGTAGAGCTGCGAACTGGAAATTCGCATGTCGCAGGTTCAAGTCCTGCCCCTTGGCGCCAATCCTTTAAGAAAGGAAGTATTAGTATTTGGGCGAAACGTGTTTCGCCTCCTCAATGAAGTCAGTGAGTGGTAGGAGAGCATTCCGGCCTGCAGTGAAGATCGACCCGCGAGGGCGTTTGGAGCGGCCGGAAGAGAAAATGTTGGCATGAGTAACCACAATCCCAATGAGAAATTGGAACCCCGAAAATCCAAGGTTTCCGTGGCACTGGCAATCAACCACGGGTTAGGCGGCCCTAAGCTGATCCCGAAAGGGGCAAGCGATGGACAGATGGTTAATATTCCATCCCGACCGCACGATCATAAGTAGAGGACGAAGGAAATGAACAAGCGTGCCTTATTGGTTTGGCATTCTTGGTGCTCAGTTTAAGCGCGCATCGAGAAGAGGTTTGGTTTTTACCAGGCCGATGTTTGTGAAGAGCCTTCCGAGAAAAGTCTATTAAAACGAGCGTGAGGTCTCCGTACCGTAAACCGACACTGGTGGATAGGGCGAGTAGCCCAAGGGGAACGAGTGAGTTGCCGCTAAGGAACTCGGCAAAAAAGCGGCCGTAAGTTCGCAATAAGGCCTGCCCTCCGCAAGGAGGGCCGCAGCTAAAGTGACCCTGGCGACTGTTTACCAAAAACACAGCTCCCTGCTAACTCGCAAGAGGATGTATAGGGGGTGACGCCTGACCGATGCGAGAAGGTTAAGATTGGGGGTGAATTGGTAGTTGGACTTTGGTCGTTAGTTGTTTGTAAGAGGGGAATGCGTGGGCATTGCTTTCCCTTCTTCCCGATAACTAATAACTAAAGACCAACTACTAGTTCGCTCACTGATTCAAGCCCTCGTCA
>CAIWCR010000008.1 GCA_903911245.1 uncultured Parcubacteria group bacterium
CAACCTTCTTTTTTATCAATTTCTTTGTTTTTACGGTTTTGGGGGTTGTTTTTTTTACTTTCTTTTTCGCTGCCACCTTTTTCACTACCTTCTTTACGGCCTTCTTTATTTTCTTCGCCTTTTTAACTTTTTTCACTTTCGCTTTTGATTTAGCCATAGTACTAGTTTATTTTAATTTTTATAAATTCTAGTTGACCTATTCAATACCAAGCTCCTTTTCATCTTTTTCAATGAGTGCAATAACTTTTTCAATAAGCGCCTTCGGATCAGTATCAAAAACAACTTTTCCCGTACCACGATGGGCGTTTTTCAAAATATCTTGAATCATATCAGTTGTTCCGCCTTCACCAAGAAGCACGCCCTGTGGCTTTGCGTCTTCAAAAGCATCGGTAAACTCATTAAGCGTTCCGATTCTACCGCATACCGTAATAACCGCATCAGCCGAGCGGGTAAAAAGAAGATTTCGTCCCGAATAGCCAAAGCCGGTGTACATAATGAGATCATGATAATCCAACGGCAGTTTATATATTTCGACGTGCTCACGCTTCGTAGCTGCCGGCGAAATACCAACAACTAGTCCTCCTGCCTTCTTTGCCCCTTTCGCTGCCCAAAACGGAGCTCCTGTTGTCGCGCCTGTTACCGTAACCATTCCATGTTCTGCGATAAGCTGTCCAATCATTTCAACGTCCCGCATCGAATCAGGCGCAACAAATTCAGTTTCCGCAGCACCCGAAACCGCAATTTTATATTTCAACTGATACATTTCATTTTCCTGTTTTTTTTCAGAAGAAGGCAATGGTTGAATTTTCTTCGGATTTATTTTTTTAGAATTTTCGTTTTGAATATCCATGATGTTTTGTTTATAAATTATAAAGAAATTTCTTCGGCTGGCGTCGGTACTTCGGCTTCAATCGCAAATTCATCACGAATCTTTACGGCAAGAGCAGCACTTGAAGCCTCTTCGCCTTGCACGACAAATACCCTTTTTAATGTATTTTTCATATTTCCAACCCACTTCAAAAGGCGCGGCTGATCCGCATGAGCCGAATATCCCAATATATTAATCTTCCGACAAAGCACGGGAACTTTTTCTCCAAAAATCGTTACCTCTTCTGCTCCATCAAGAATTTCTCTGCCAAGCGTTCCACCCGCCTGATATCCTACAAAAAGGATGGTATTTTTCGGATCAGAAAGATAACGCATCTCATGATGAAGAATTCTTCCCCCATTCGACATACCGGATCCCGCGATAATTATTTTAGGCGGAGGAACATTGTTGATTGCCTTCGACTGATCAGTTGTCAAAGTAAAATGCACTCCTGGAAAACTTAAAATGTCGTCTCCCCTTTTCACGATGTTTTCCGTCTCTTCATTGAAATAATCATCGTGTTTTTTATAAATCTCCGTAAGCTTGATTGCGAGCGGACTATCAATAAAAACCGGAACATGTGGAATACGGCCTTCCTCGAGAAGCCCATGAAGATTATAAAGAAGTTCCTGAGTACGCTCCATTGCGAATGCAGGAATCATAAGAACACCACCCACCTTCACCGTTTCCTCGATAGCATCTTCAAGTAACTCGCGGCGCCGATCAAGATTTTCGTGTATCCGATCTCCATACGCCGATTCAACGAGGCAATAATCAGCACCAGTCATCATTTCCGTCGGACGGATAATGGGCGCAGGTGTATTACCAAGATCTCCCGAAAAAACAATCGTTTTCCCGCCTGCTTCAATTTTAATAATCGCCGATCCCAAAATATGTCCCGCATCGAAAAATGTTATTTTAAAATCGCCAAGCGCTATCGTTTCGTGATATCCAATGCCACGCCACAGCGTCATCATGCGATCAATATCTTCATCATTATAAAGCGGCTGTCTTCCTTCCCGCTGCGCCTCACTTCCAAGAATATGCTCCGAATCCATAAGCATGATTCGCGCAAAATCCTTAGTTGCTGTCGTAGAATAAATCACTCCTTTAAATCCATCCTTAACAAGTTTTGGCAAAAGCCCAATATGATCGAGATGTGAATGCGTAATCAAAACCGCTGAAACATCTTCTGGATGATACGGAAACGGCTCAAAGTTCTTTTTATCGGCATAATGACTCCCCTGATGAAGCCCACAATCGATTATAATTTTCATTCCGCTCGACTCAAGGCAATAATTTGCGCCCGTCACCTCTCCAACGCCACCATAAAAAGTTAGTTTCATAGAATTCATTATACCCTGCGTTGGCGTTGAAAACAATTTGCGATATGTTTTGGCAATCGTACTCTTTGTCTTTGAAAACGAAGACTGAGCCAAAACATCTTCCGTTATTTCTTTCTCGCTTCTTTTATCGTTCGACTCTTGATTGTTATCAGAAATAACATCAGTTGCAGAATCAGAAACTTCTTCTTCGTTTATAATCACAGAATTCCAAGCTTCATGAGGGCTGTCGGTCTTATTCGTTATTGATTGAGCTGAATCGGAATCAAAATTTTTCTCAGGTTCAGATTCGATCTCTTTATCCTGCTTTTGTACTTTCAATACATCCGATTCCGCTATTTCTGTTGTTTTATTTTTTTGCAATTCATCGGCCTCTGTTTCTGTTTTTTGGGATTGCTCGCTCTTAATATCTGGCTGATAAAAATCCATATCTTCTATAGATACATGATCGTCCTCTTCGCTTGACTCTTCTACTGCCGATTTCTCTGTGATATCGTTTTCCTCTTTTAAATTGAGCACATTATCATCATCTGTCGCTTTTTCATTTTCAGATCTGGGCAATTCTTCTTCTGAGGATTCCTTGTGCGAAACTATATTCTCACTCTGAAGTTGATGCGTTTCCGCAGCATTCGCTTCGCTTTCCTGTTTATTGCCACGAAGATAGTCAGTCGCCACTACATATTTCAAAGTTCCATTTTCTTTTTCTTCAAGTGCTTTTTCAAACTCATTCTTTTCGTTCCATGGAATCTTTTTTCCACGCACGCCATGAATCGATTCCTCGCTTCCCTTTCCGGTTCCGATTACCACATCGCCCTTCTGTGACAATCCCGCCGCACATCGAATAGCTTCTTTTCTGTCCAAAATTTCATAAACATGCTCCGTTGAAAATCCTTCTTCATCAATTCCTTTTCGTATTTCATCAATAATTTCTTTTGGATCTTCATCATACGAATCTTCATCGGTAAGAATTATCTCATCACAATACTGCGCAGCAATTTTCCCCATTTCAGATCGCTTCCATTTATCGCGACCACCACCAGCAGCACCAAGCACACAAACAAGTTTTGGCGCGGAAAAGTCTTCGCTCGGTTTCGGCTTCGCGGCTTTGTAAGCAGCCTCAAGTGAATCCGGTGTATGTGCATAATCAACTACCGCTGAATAGTTCTCTGTTTTTACAAATTCCATCCTCCCTTCAACGCCCGTAAAAGCACTCAACGCTTGCTCAATAACTCGATCGCTCACGCCAAGCTCTCGCGCAACCGCCACCGCTGCTGCGGCATTTTCTTTATTAAAATCACTTGAAAGAAAATTCTCAGTGGTGCCGTGAGCACCATATACCGCTCGCATAGGAGATGTCCTTGGCGCATAATTCGAAAACCACTCATCTTCTTTTGAATAATCTGCTCTGTTGTCACCACTAATCGCATCGGAAAAAAATCCAAAGTTTTTATCATCACGATTCAAAAAAACCTTGCCTCTTTTCTGAAGAACATATTTCAAAAAATCGAGCTTCGCAGTGCGATAATTTTCGAAAGAACCATGTGATTCAATATGTTCCGGCGCAAGATTGGTAACCACACCCATATTCCAATTTATGAAACGATGCCGATGAGCATGAACACCCTGTGATGTCACTTCCACAATGGCATACCCGCATTTTGCACGAACAGCATCTTTCAGAAATTTCTGAATATAACCACGTCCTGGCATTGAATTGCCAAGTCGATTTCGCTCACTTTTCTCCCCTATTTTTATACGCAACGAAGAAAGCAACGCCGTTTCTTTTCCCGCTGCTTCAAGAATTGAATTCAAAAGCTCGATCGTTGTCGTTTTTCCTTTTGTTCCCGTTACTCCGATTACAAAAATCTTCTTACTTGAATGCTGATGAATATTTGCTCCTGCCCATGCCCAAAGAAAATGATACGTTCCAAAAACCGCCGGAACGGCGATAAATTTCTTTATTATAGAAGACTGCTTCGATGATGGCATGCTATCAATATATTGCAAATCAGCCGTTTTGTCATTCTCAAATTTGTTTCTTTATAAAATCAACAAAAAACCTATTTCAACAAGCTTAAATATATATTTTATTTCTTTTTCTAAAATGGATAACGAATAATGACAACACCGGATCCTCCGGAGCCACCGGAGCCACCACCGCCACCTGTATTTGTAACACCATTTGTCGAACCATCAGTAATAGTTCCCAACGAATTATCACCCATTCCGCCACCACCCAAGCCACCACTATATCGAAGATATCCTCCTTGATTAAAGTATCCAGCAGACGATCCGCCGCCCGCATAGTAAGTAGAAGCTCCTGAAATAGAATATTGCTTCCCTATTCCACCTACTGGCCCTGCGCCATCATTATAATTTCCCCCGGCACCGCCAGCACCGCCGCCGCCCGATCCATACGGCTGAGCGCTTCCAGAAGTTCCTCCTGCGTTACCAAAGCCAGTATTAGAATACGTCGAAACGCCATCACTTGTGGTCTGTGGTTGCGTTGCTGGTGCGCCAACATATCCTGGATACCATTGCCCACCACCACTTCCACCGGAAGTACCATTATTGGTACTATCATTATAAGCACCACTGCCACCGCCAAGCGCCGTTAGGGTTCTTCCATTACCAGAAAAAACAGAATTGGATCCCTTGTTGTTTTTTGCTCCACCAGCGCCAACTACAACAGAATAGCTACCTACAGAAACAGGAAAAGAACTTATATAAATTAGCCCACCAGCACCGCCACCAGCACCTCTGTAATTACTATTATCTCCTCCACCACCACCTCCACCCACCACAAGCATTTCGACATTACCAGCAGTGGTAACTTGGAATGTACCGCTCGTAGTGAAGGTATGAATACAATATCCATTAGCTCTGGCAACTACGCCACCACCAGCAGAACACTCTACCGAAAGAACTAACCATTTAGTACCGTTATAAACTTCAAAATTATTATTATCCGTATTAAATCTCATCATGCCGGTTACAGGACTCGCAGGTCTTTGGGCAGTAGTGCCGATTGGCATTTTAAGGGAGCCCGTTCCGCCTACGTCGAGGGTTGCGGCTGGACTTACGGTTCCTATCCCCACATTACCACCAGTAGGAGCAATAACAATGGGATTGGCATTGTTATAAGTCTGAATGGCAGCATAAGCATTATTGGGCGTTGAATTATAAGTCCACTTCAATTGGAGGTTATGGGTATTGTCTTGTCCGGCAACAAAATAACTATCTGAAGCATTGTTTCCAAGAAGAATAAGAGATGAACTATCAAAGCTGGTGATATTCGTTGACCCTGCTTTGATGTTGCCGAGCACATTTAAAAGAGCTCCTGGCGTACTCGTTCCTATCCCCACGCTACCTCCTGAATAATACATACTCGTTCCATTCAGAAGCCAGAAGGTTGGTATTCCATTAGGTGGTTGATTGGATCCAGGGCTTGAGAATGCAAAGATGCTTATGGCGCAGGCAAAGAGACCAATAAAAATACTAAGAACAATGGTTTTTAGATTTTGAGGCAAAACTAAAATTGCCTTATTCAATTTCATTGCTTTATTATAACATAAGAACAAAAATCATCTTCTCATATTCGCCCACAAAACGCTATTCCGCCTTCTTAAATACGAAAAACTTATAGCTAAAGAAATCCCAAAGGAATGCGCCGGCAACGCCACACAATGCTCCGACATTTGCCCAAACGCGCACATCAAGTCCCACTGGTAATGCAATGCCATTTACAACAAACGTTGCAAGACCAACATTCAGTAACCAGCCGATTCCTGCAAAAATGAAAAATTTTCCCGCTTCTTTTCCGGTTGCTGCACTCTTAGCGCTGAACGTCCAATATTTATTCCAGAAAAAACTGTTGGTCGTTGCACAAAGAAATGATACTCCTTTAAACATAGTATAAACAACCCCGCCGGCAATGCCCGTCATAAAAATCGCAAGATTCAAAACCCCAAGATCAATAAAAGTATTCAATGCGCCAACCGCTGCAAATTTACCGAATTGATACAAAACAGGAACAAATCTTCCAAGGAAATAAAGAATCCATAACGCAACCGGCGCGAGGATTGTAAAGAAAAAGAAAATTCCCAAACGTAAAGCAAGTGTCGGATGCGCGAAAACTGCGAAACTCGCAAGATTCGCAAGAATCGGCTGAATCAAAAGCCCAACCGCAATACCAATAGTCGTAACTGCATAAAAATCAGTTCTTTTCATATAAAATTAAGATTAAAAATTTATTAAAAAATTAAGTCCGCTTCCCTACCATCGCTTTCCATGTCTCCGCTTTCAAACTTGCGCCACCGACCAGGGCGCCATCTATCTCATTACATTGTATATAACTATCGACGTTCTTATTATTTACTGAGCCACCATAAAGAACTTTAAAATTACGAAATGCAAAATGAGACGTAAGCGTCTTTTTAATATAAGAAATCATTAAAGCGGCCTCTTTGGGCGTTGAAGACCGACCAGTACCGATTGCCCAAATCGGTTCATAGGCAACCATGAGTTGACTCGATGTTTTTTTATCAAACGAAATACCTTTTAAATCTTTTACAAGTTGGCTCTTTACAAATCTTTCCGACGCGACAATTCCTTTTTTTCTTACCACTGCCGATTCTCCAACGCATAAAATAATATGCAATCCAGCATCAAGTGCCGCTTTGATTTTTTTATTAATCATGCTGTCAGTTTCATTGAGCCATTGCCGCCGCTCAGAATGACCGACGATAACATATTTAACGCCCAGTTTTTTAAGCATTGCCGGCCCTACTTCTCCGGTATAAGCACCTTTATCTTCCCAAAAAACATCCTGTGCTCCAAGCAAGGGATGATTCTTTTTATGCAATGATTGCGCAATGCCAGCTATTTTTTCCAAATAAATAAATGGCGGGCAAATAATGGTTTGAATATTATCTAACTGCCGCACTTTTGTCGCCGCACGAAAAAGCGCAATTGCCATTTTTTCGTTTTTCGGATTTTCTTTCCAATTAGCAATAAGAGTTTTCTTCATAGGATTATTCTAGCACACCATAAAATAATCACCATTTGTCGGCATTTGTTAATAATCTATTTTAATTCGAAAGCAGTCTCCCTCTTTATGTTTTATAATTACGATTTCCGCGATCTAAAGTAGGTAGCGAATAATTACAATACCAGAACCACCGGCAGCACCTGTTGCACCTGAATTTTCCGCACCTCCTCCAGCGCCGCCGCCAGTATTTGGAGTGCCACTTGTTCCATTTATAACAGAAGTTCCTGCACCTCCTGATCCCCCGCCACCCAAACCACCAGATATCATGATACTTCCCATACCTACAGCACCTCCGCCGCCGCCGCCAGCATACCACGTCAATATACCCGAAATTGAAGAAGCGACGCCATTACCACCCGTTCCCGCGACTGAGTTATACACCCCGTTTGTGCCCGCCTGTGAAGCGCCGCCTCCTCCGCCGCCAGAAATATTTGATGCACCCCCAGTGCCATTTCCGTTGCCACCATTATTTCCTTGAGAAGGGCTTGCTCCTGGAGTGTTTCCAATACCGCCAGCAGTACTCGCATTGCCACCTCCTCCGCCAGAACCACCAACACCGCCAGCGGCCCTACTACCACCACCGCCACCGCCCGTTGCCGTAACAGTGCTGAAAATAGAATCTCCACCAGAGGAACCAACACCGCCAGAGCCTCCAGTATTTGAGACTCCTGCGCCGCCACCGCCAACAGTTATCGTATATGACTGTGCAGTTACGGGAAATCCCATACCAGTCTTGAAGCCTCCTGCGCCGCCACCGCCAGAATAATAAACTCCTGCGCCGCCACCGCCGGCGACAACAAGATAATCAACATATCCTCCGCTAGTAACAGTAAATGTTCCACTTGTCGTAAAAGTATGAATACGATATCCGCCGATATCAGTAACAGTGCCGCCCGTTGCGACAACCCCGCCTGAAGTCCATGATGTTCCATTATATGATTCGATTTTTGAGGTATCAGTATTAAATCTCATCATGCCGGCCACAGGACCTGAGGGACGCTGCGCCGTAGTACCAATTGGTATTTTCATAGATCCAGTACCACCAACATCAAGAGTTGCTGCTGGACTTGCGGTCCCTATCCCTACATTGCCTGCAGTGTAATACATGGAGGTTCCACTCAAGAGCCAGAAAATGGGATTTCCATTAGGAGGTTGATTTGATCCGGGACTTGAAAAAGCAAAAATACTTATGGCACAGGCAAATAAGCCAATAGCGATACTGAGGAAAAGAATTTTGAGATTGGAAGAAAAAAAATAATTTCATAATGAGCGGCTTCGTTTTTTCAATGTTTTTATTTGATTAGAAATATGCCCGGCACCATCCCTTGTTTATCTATTTAATACCCAACATCATTATGTTATTCGTTCCTGGACATCCAACAAAATTCATAATTTTAGATAACTTCTGAGGTGTTGCCAAATTATAAATCGCGGGCGAGGACGAATACATATATCCAGCCAAATATGCAGAAGATGCATCATATAAATAAATACCACATGGCTGACCACAACCACTAGAATTTGAAACCTGATAGAGAACCGAACTAACAACAAAATTCACAAAATTTCCAGATGAAAGATAAAGATTTGCAAAACTATTATTACCTGCATCAGCTCCACTTGCATAAGCGGTAGTGGCTGAACACGCACCACTCGGAACACCACTGAAGCCCAGATTGGTACATTGATTAACCGTATTGGCAGAAGAAAGAAGAATTGTCCATCCACCACCCGACGTCGTCATATCACAATAAACTTGAAATGGAGTACCAGATGGATTAATCCAATACGTACCACTCGTCGTTTGACCATCAGCCAAAATATCTGAACAACTCGCCCCCGGAAGCGCCGCAGATCCTTTTGGAACAAGAGCAATTGGACGCCAGCTTGATCCATTACAACCATAAAATGAACTACTTGTATACTTTACGGCACCAGCATTTGTGCTACCACACGTCGTGGTATCGTTGCCAGTTCTAATACTTCCATTTACATCAAGCCTGGCAGCCGGACTTGCCGTTCCTATTCCTACATTGCCACCGAAGGTTGATGTTGCTGTGGTGCGCATACCACCCGAGACATCAAGGGTGTAACCAGGAGTTGTTGTTCCGATTCCTACATTTCCATTTACATAATAAGTGCTTGATCCATTAAGAAGCCAAAAGATAGGATTACC
>CAIWCR010000009.1 GCA_903911245.1 uncultured Parcubacteria group bacterium
GGGATAATAGACCTGCGCTTGATTGGTAGAGAAGGAACAGGAAGGCTCAGAGACGCCGTTATTGGTGCCTCCGCCAGTATCACCAGAGCCTGAGCCGCCAGAACCTGAACCGCCGTCACCGCCACCATGACAAATGATGCCGAGTGCGCAATCAATTGCAACTGCAGCAGCCCATACACCAACAGTAGCACCAATGCCACCAGCAAGAAGTGCCGCAGCTCCTCCCGTAGCAATTACCGCCACCGCTACCACTACGGCCGTCACGATAACGGCCAATATCTGCAATATCACGGCGGCATGCGCCATATGAACCGGCACGATCGTAAAGGCAACGGTTACACACAAAATCAAGAACAGTGTGAAAAATTTATTTTGGGAAAATTTATCCATGTTTTTTATATAAAGTTTATTTTATAAATATTTATTGCTCCATACTATCAGATCAGAAAAATCTATCTTTCGGTTCTCTTGTTTATACAATACCATATTAATACAACAACGGGACATAGACCGTGTGGATAAAAAAATTCGACCATTTTCATGATCGAATTTAAAAGAACCTATTTTGTAACATTCAAATCTAAACTTTCGGTCGCAGTTACTACCTTCGGTGTCGAAGCTGGATACACAATCGACCCCTTTTTTCGAAGTTCAACGATTGTCGCGTCAGCAAGTTTTTCAGAAGAACTACTTATCATGGTCCCTCTGAATGTTTGTAGCCAAAAACTTTTTGGAGCAAACAACATTCCAACGCCCCCTGCTCTTCCTTCCCATCCTAAAGCTTCTACGAATGGAGTCTTGATATCCTGATCAGAAAACATTGCAATATGGCCGGCAAAAGTCATGATCATCCCAACGCCATAGCCAAATGCCAGCTTTGTTCTGATAGGAGAGGAGGGATCGATTTTTGCCCCTCTTTTAACGAGGGCAGCAACAACCGCTTCCTGGAAATCTTTCAAAAGCGATTGCGCCTCTTTATTGGTCAAAACTTCTGAGGCCGTATCAACGTCCACTACTCCATCTTTTTTAATAAGCGACTTATAGACTGTCGCGTCGATCGCCCCGAGCGAGAGACTTTCTCCGTCTTTCAGCTTCTCCATAGCAAAAACCACTGAGGAGGAACTGAACAGAAATACGATAGCCAATGCCAAGATAATGCCCTTCTTCATGACTTCCTCACTCCTTATTTCTTTTTTCCTATTATCAAAGATCGAATAAAACCTATCTAAACAGTAGAACGCTAGCTCACTTTTGTCAAATTGACATAGGCCTCGCCAAGCGTCATTATAAAACAAAGAATTAACTTAATTTAAATGGAACAATTCAAATCAGAACAAGATCCCAAAAAGGAAAAACCAACGATGCTTTATCACGGGTCACAAGAGAAGAGATTGAGAGAATTACATCCGCAGATGGAAAATGTAAGAAATCAGGAGGAGGGCGCTTTAGTGTTTGGCACACCGGATAAGGCGTTTGCCATAATGTACCTAAGTCCACGACCAAATGATTCGTGGAGCATGAAGCTAAAGCCGGATGACGAATGGCATTTTATTATTGGCGATAAAGAGCGCTTTGTGAATGGAGATAATGGCGGATCTATATATACAATGAGTAGTAAAGAATTCGAATGCGACGAAGGAAAAGGAATGGGAAAGACCGAATGGCATTCTCAGAAATCGATACCATTAACCAGAGAGGAAGATTATCCGTCAACGCTCCAAGCTCTTATTGAAAATGGAGTACGAGTTTATTTCGTTGATAAGGAAAAGCTATGCAAGCTAAAAAAGGCGATTGAAAAGTCTAAAGATGACTATGCAGCCATCCTACAATCGCTACAATCAGAAACACTTTAGCCCTATCCTAAAAATTACTTTGGCCTCTTAGTTGCCGATTGAAGCTCCCAGAAGTTCCTGTAAACACCTTTTGTTTTTTTCATCAATTCATCGTGGCGACCCATTTCAGAAATCTTGCCGTCCTCTAAAACAATAATCTTGTCGGCATGCTGAATAGTACTCAGCCGGTGCGCGATAATAAACGTCGTTCTATTTTTTATCAAATTATTCAATGCATCCTGCACTAACTTTTCCGACGCAGAATCAAGTGCTGATGTCGCCTCATCAAGAATAAGTATTCTTGGATTTCGTAATATTGCACGCGCAATGGCAATCCTTTGCTTCTGGCCCGTCGAGAGCTTAATTCCCCGCTCTCCAACTAATTGTTTATATTTTTTAGGGAATTTTTCTATAAACTCATGCGTGTTTGCAGCCTTAGCCGCAGCAATAATTTCTTTATGCGATGCGTTCATCTTTCCATACTTGATATTGTTCTCAATCGTATCGTTAAAAAGTAAAACCTCCTGCGGCACAATCGCCATATTGTTCCGCAATGAATTCAGTGTAAACTTTTTTATATTCACGCCATCAATAAGAATTGCTCCCTGATGGGGCAAAAAATATCTTCCTATCAAATTAGTGATGGTCGTTTTACCGACGCCGCTTTTCCCAACGAGAGCAACGGTTTCGCCCGCGCCAATCTCAAAAGATATATTCTTGATAATCGGCTGTCCTTTTTTATAACCAAAGCTAACGCTCTCAAAAGCGACACTTCCTTTCACATCTTTGATATCAATCGATGTTCCAAAGTCTTTTTCTGGAGCGATTGAAAAATAATCCACCACCCTCTTAAACGAAGCAAGTGACCGCTTCACTCTTCTATATTGATCGGCAATCCGGGAAAGTGGCGTCGTAAGAAGACTTATATAACCAACAAACATTATCAACGTCCCAGGGGTCATTGCCCCTGCCCTCAACATAAACACTCCAAGACCAAAAACAATTATAAAACTCAAGGTAAAGATAGTACTTTGCCACACATCCATCTGCATCCACATGGAACGATGATGCTTATAAAGGCTATCTGCTTTTTGAAAATTCTTTTTATTCCTATCGTGCTCAAATTTCTCGTTTGTCGTCGACTTTACCGCTTCGACATTGAATAAGGCATCGTGCCGATCCCCAAACGCCTTATCCCATGCCGTATTCAATTTTTTCTGCCACGCAATAATGCGAGGAGTATAAATAAAAGTAACTGCGACGTAACCGATACTTGCGGCCAACAAGATAATCGCAAGTCGCCATTCAACAAATAAAAGAATAGCTATGGCAATACAGAAAGTGATGATTGTAGGAAAAAATGAAAAGATCGTGCTTTCAATTAAACTATAAAGATCCTCAATCCCCCGGTTAACCCTATTTGAAACTTCGCCGATTTTTTTCTCTTTATGAAACTGCAAAGGCAAACTCATAATATGATCGACAACATCGACGTGGAGTATCGTATAAATATCGATCCCGATTTCATAAGCGAGTTTTTCGCCGTGCCTATCAAAAAAATCTCTCACGAGCGATAATGCCGCCCACAAAACAATAATCATAAGCAAAAGCTCTGCGGAAGAATCCGGCTTCGTGGAGATATCCACCAAACGACCATAGAGATAAGGTATTGAAGCGCTAATAATGCTCGTAAAAATCGTGACAGCAATGCCCCAATAGACCTTTTTTCTATCCTCAACTTTTGACCAGATGAATGAGAGCTCTTTTGGCATAATCGTAAAATGTAAAACCCACAACAGCAGCATATCAAAATATAGCCCACGCCGCCACTCAGCAACTTCAAAAAAGCCTGCAATTTATAGAGGAATATTGCCGTGCCTGCGGACGCTTTCCTCTTTATGCTTGGTTAAGAGCGGCTCGAGATAGCGCATAAGCATGATTCGCGTATCCTTAGGATTAATAATCATATCTATCTGTCCTAGTTTTGCTGCCTGAAACGGATCCATATATTTTTTCATTTCTTCGATTTTCTCCTTTTCGAAAATGGGACTCTCGACGTTCTCTAGGATCTCTTTATGATAAAGAATTTCTGCCGCTTGCTCAGCGCCCATCACGGCAATTTGCGCCGATGGCCACGAAAGCACTGCGTCATAACCAAGCTTGCGACTCGCAAGCGCAATATATGCGCCACCAAATGCCTTGCGTATGATCACGCTTATTTTTGGAACCGATGCCTCAGCATAGGCATATAATATTTTTGCGCCGTGCCGGATAATACCACCTTGCTCCTCCTGAACGCCCGGCAAAAATCCTGGCGTATCAACAAGGTTTATTAATGGAATATTGAACGAGTCACAAAAACGAACAAAACGCGCGATTTTATCCGAAGAATTAATATCAAGAACGCCAGCCATAACCCTCGGCTCATTTGCAACAACTCCAACAACGACATCTCCGAGACGCGCAAATCCGACGATTATGTTTTTCGCAAAATGTTCATGAATCTCAAAGAAAGAATTTTTGTCGAATATCTCAGTAATAACATCGCGCATCTCATATCCTTTCTCGTTTTCTTCAGGCACCAATTCCAATAAACGAAGATTTTCTTCTTTCTTTACCAAGGCATCTAAAAAATTCTGGGGCGTTACCTTCATTGCCGCGCTATTCTGCGGCAAAAAATCAAGAAGCTTTTTTACACCCAAAAAACAATCATTCTCATCGTCAAAAGAAAAGTGGGCGCATCCGGAAGTAGCGCGATGCATTGTCGTGCCTCCCAAATCTTCAGATGTCGTTTCTTCACCAATAATTTTTTTTACCACCTCAGGACCAGTAATAAACATTTGAGAAATTCCTTCAACCATAAAAACAAAATCTGACAATCCCGGCGCATAACACGCTCCTCCCGCCGACGGCCCAAGCACAACGCTTATCTGCGGAATAATACCCGATGCTCGAACCATTGCTTTAAAAATCCCAGCATATCCATCAAGACTCGCCACTCCTTCTTGAATCCGAGCGCCACCCGAATCAATAATTCCAATAATAGGACTTCCTGTCGCGCGGGCACCATCAATAATCTTAATAATCTTTTCACCATGCATTTCTCCAAGCGTTCCGCCCATCTTGGAAAAATCCTGGCTAAAAACATATACTATACGACCATCTATTTTGCCCCAGCCAGTAATAACGGAATCCCCTACACACTTCTTTTTATTCATTCCAAGCCGATCAAAACGACTTTCCACAAAAGGGTCGAGTTCTACGAATGAATCGCCATCAAATAATATATTGATTCGTTCGCGCGCTGTAAGCTTTCCCTTTTGATGCTGCTTTCCCGCAAATGTGTGATTCTCAAAATCCATAAGCTCCTTATTCAATTGTTCAATTTCCTTTTTAAAATTCATAGATTCATTCAAATAAGACTCTCAACCGTTCATCGTTCTGAAATCGTCTTGTAATCGAGTAACAATATGCTCCAAAAGCGCTTCATTATCAATCGTACGTCCTAATTCTATTTTAAGCGAAGTCACACCATTCTCCAATTCGTGAGGAAACTGCTCTATATTAGTATTAAGCCCAATTCCCATTACTGAAAACAAGACTCTCTCCCCTACTACGTTTTCAGTCAAAATTCCACATATCTTTTTATCATTCAAATAAACATCATTAGGTAGCTTTATAGATGGCTTAATTCTGAATTGCTCCTTTAGGGTCTCCGAAACCGTAGTTGCAGCGAAGATAGTCAACGCCTGAAGATCATTAATATCACCCCTTGGTAAAATTATTGAAAAATAAAGACCGCCAATCGGCGAGTACCAAAAGTTTCCCTTGCGGCCATATCCTTGATTTTGCTCGGAGGCAACCACAACCGTCCACGGCGCGACACCGCCCATAACAAGCTCTCTTGCCTTCATGCTCGTGGAATCAATTACATCAAATGATTGAAGAAAAAAATGAGGCGACATTATTTATGTAAGTATTATTAATATTTCCCCTCCTTTCACTCTTTGATTCAAAAAAATACTCACGTCTTGCACGATACCGTAACGCTCAGCAATAACCTCATTTTCCATCTTCATCGCCGAGAGTGTTAGTAATTTTTGCCCCGGAACGACGACATCTCCTTTTTTCACAAAAATTTCTGAAATCATACCGGCAAGTGGAGCTTTAATTTTTTTCTCCCCAACGGATTTATTCACCAAATCATCATTCATTAACTCGATCTTTAATATTTCAGAAACAAAATCAGTGGAAAAAGCACCGCGCAAAAAGCCATCTTTTGCAAAAAGCTTTTTAAAAAACGGGGTGGTTGTTACAACGCCCTCGATAACAATTTCATCCATAGCTTTTCTAAGTTTTTCAATTGCCTCTTCGCGATTTTTACCAACGGCCACAATCTTTGCCAAAAGAGAGTCAAAATAAGGATAAATTTCCTGTCCGTCATGCAAAAAACTATGTGCCATAATTCCTTCACCAATCGGCGCCTTATATCGCACCACCATACCCGACGAAGGCTGAAAATTCCTTTGAACGTCTTCAGCGTTTATACGCGCCTCAATAGCCCATCCACTTAAACGAATATCGTCTTGCTCGAAGGCAAGCGGCATTCCTTCGGCGATACAAATCTGTTGCTCCACAATATCAATTCCGGTAATTGCCTCGGTAACAGGATGCTCAACCTGAAGGCGAGGATTTATTTCTATAAAATAATAATTCTTATTTTCATCAACAAGAAACTCAACCGTTCCCGCGCCCTCATAACATAGCTCTTTGCCAATCTCAACTGCTTGCTCTCCTATTTTGCTTCGCAAAGCCTCATCACAAAAAAAGCTGGGAGCCTCTTCAAGAAGCTTCTGAAAGCGGCGCTGAATAGAACAATCGCGCTCACCAAGATGTATTACGTTTTTGCCATCGCCCAGAATCTGAAATTCAATATGGCGTACATTCGAAAAATATTTTTCAATGAAAAAATCATCGTTGCCAAAAGCGCGCGTTGTCTCACGTCGAATTTCTTGTGATAAATTTATAAGCTCATCTTTTTTTATTTCTTTATCTACCACGCGCATACCGATTCCGCCGCCACCGCGCGAAGCCTTAAGAATAAAGGGGGTTGTAATGCGTCCCGCCCACTCAAGGAGATTGTCTTCGTTTTCAATTAGGCCAGACGAAGAAATTGTCGGGATTCCAATTTTTTCTGCGATTTTCTTCGCCTCAATTTTATCGGCAAGTATTCGCAATGTCTCAAAGTGCGGCCCGATAAATTTTATATTATTTTTTTTGCACTGCTCAGCAAATTCCCAATTTTCCGCCAAAAATCCATAGCAGGGATGAATAGCATCAACGCCAGACTCGCGGGCTATTTCTAAAATACGACTCCCGTCCAAATATCCCAACGATCCGACACGTTCAAGATAATACAATTCATCCGCAAGAGATGTTTCTAAAAAATCATGTTCCTCGCCTTTTACAGGACAAAGCGCGACCGTCTTAATACCCATCGCCTTACACGTCTTTATAATTCTCACAGCGATTTCTCCGCGGTTAGCGATAAGGATTTTATGAATCTTCATTCTTTTTCTTATTTATCGAACTTCTTTTGTATCTGAATAATACGATAAAATCGTACAATCGTACATTTGTGCTATCGCCCCTACCATCTTCGACTTTATAACACATCCCAAAGATGGTATATATTATAGAGGCTATTACTGATATGGAAAACGAATTTTACTACGAAAATGATGTTTGTATCGTCGGCATGGGATGTGTACTGCCCGACGCGGATAATCCGCGCGAATTTTGGGATAACATTCTAAAAGGACACTGCTCGATACGGGAAATGCCCGATAATCGACTTGAGCGCGCCACCTATGTAAGCAAGAATAAAAAAGACGAAGATAAAACATATTCTAATTATGCCGCATTTGTTGACGATGAGCGTCTTGGGAAAATAGCAAAAAAACTCGAGCTCGATTTTTCAAAAAACAATCGGTTGGAAATCATGACTTTTGAAGCAGTGCGGCAAGCATTGGACTGCTTTAACGCAAACATTTTCAAGAAGGCGCAGAAAAATACTGCGGTGTTTTTGGGATCTATGGGAATAAACGAAGATTTGATTTCTGAAAAATTTTTCCTTCACAACAAGGCCCCTCTTAAAAAATATATTAAAAAAAGCGGCCTAAAAGACGGAAAACGAATTTTCAAAGCACTGAAAACATATTTCAACGGGAAAAAGAGGATGGAAGAAAAAGCCGCCGTTGCATCGATCGTAAACACCTCGATCCTATATTTAATCAAAAAAAGGTTTGATATTAACGGCGAGGGCCTTCTTGGAGATGCTGCATGCGCGTCATCATTTGTTGCCATCGATGCAGCAGTAAACGCATTACAAAATTATACGACCGACCTTGCCCTTGCGGGCGGCATAGAAAGCAGTCTAGGGGCCGATACGTTCGTATCATTCAGCAAAGTCGGAGCACTTTCAGCAGAAAGATGCGCCCCATTTGATAAAAAGGCTGATGGATTATCACAAGGCGAAGGAGTGGTAATTTTTGCACTCCGCAGAATAGACGACGCAATAAGAGATAAAAATAAAATTTACGGCGTTATACGATCAATCGGCGGAGCAAGCGACGGCAGAAGCTCAAGTCTTTTTTCGCCATCTCTCGACGGACAAGTTCTTGCATATCAAAGAGCGTACGAAGGACTCGATAAAAAGAAAATTGACTATATCGAATGCCATGGCACTGGAACGAAAATAGGAGATACTATGGAAATAAAATCTCTCAATTCATTTTTCCATAATGTTAAAATTCCTGTCGGTTCGATAAAATCACTTATAGGACATACCAAAAGCACAGCAGGCGCTGCGGGACTTTTGAAATGCCTTTTGATTATCGAGAACAAAACAATTCCTCCATCAAAATACATCTCTTCGCCGATTACTCCCCAAAATGGCGCCGCGATGGTGAATAAAAAAGCAATCATACTCCCCAAAAGAGGGAGATCATTGCGACTCGGGGCTTCTTCTTTTGGATTTGGCAATATAAACTACCATCTTATCATTGATGAATTCGAAAGTAGTCGCCTCATACAAAAGACCAAAAAAAATGAGAACGAGGATTCCAACACTATTGTTATAATAGGAAGCGCTTCCTCGCACGGCATTTCTGCCGACGCCGAAACGATTGCAAAAAAATTCAAGATTCCTCCACAAAGTATTCCGTGCACCGATCGCATTCAATTATTGGCGCTCGATACCGCCGATAAAGCCTTCAAAAAAGCGCGGATAAAAATCGACGACCTTGAGAAAGAAAAGGTTTCTGTTATTTCCGCCACATCGCTGGGACTCGACTTTGCAGTAAATTTTACGGAAAGAATAATGGTCATGAAATTCAGAAATGCCCTAGAATTTCTTAATGAAAAGGATCTTGAAACAATGATTAATTATCGCGACCGATTTCCCGAGGTTACTGAAGATACCGGACCTGGAGTATTGAACAATGTCATCGCCGGAAGAATTTGTAACGTTTTTGATTTCAAGGGGAAAAATTTCAATGTCGACTCCGACCTAAACTCGTTTCCGGCAGCACTCAATATTGCTATGAAAGAGCTCATAAAAAACGAGGGTATTATACTATTGATTTCCTGCGACGAAAAACCGGACAAAAAAAGAGTTCGCATAAAAAGAAAATCAGTATCCTGCACTATTCTCTCAACACTCGCATTCGCAAAGAAAAAAAATCTTCCCATTCGCAAAGTAATTGAAACAACGCGCTACTATGAGTAAAAATAAGGGATATTATTTTGGGAAATATGATATTTTAACAAAGCCCTATTCTGGTTCTGATTTTTCGAGACGATGCTTTATCTTCCCGGGACAGGGAGCCGCCTTCCCCGGTATGGCAAAAAAAGAATATGAGAATTCGGAAATAATCCAAAAGAAATTCGCCCTCGCCGATGCGCTCGTCCAAAAATTCGATTCGCAAAGAATATCTGACTACATCATCAGCCCCGAAAATTTAAAAAAAGAAACGCTCCCCGCTATCACCAATCTCGCTCTTTTTACACTCGAATCGGCGCTTTTCGATATTTTCATATCTTCGGATGTTATTCCAGAAATCGTCACGGGTCATAGTTTTGGCGAATACGGAGCCCTCGTCGCTTCAGGAATAATTTCATTTGAGGATATGGTAAGTATCGTTTATCATCGTGACATTTTTTGTCCTCCGGCAAATTCATTGGGATTCATGGTGGCAATAAACGCCGACGTCAAAAAAATAAAATCAATTTTAAAGAACAAAGATTATTATATAAGTAACATTAACAGCCCTCGACAGACGGTGCTTTCCGTCTCAAAAAATGCCCTCGATGAAATCACGACCCTCCTCAAAAAAGAAGAACTACGGCACAAGATCCTCTATAACGTACCCCAGCCCTATCACTCTCCTTATCTTAAGAGTGTAGAAAAGAAGGTTGATAATTTTTTGAAAGACAAAAATCTTTCTTTTAAAAAACCAAGTATTCCCCTGTTTTCATCGGTCCTGGGAAAACTGATCAACAAGAAGAATTTCAGAAAGAGAGATATACGAACGATTCTTATACACCAGATCACAACCCAAGTCGACTTCATAAATCAAATCGAAAAGATATACGATGCGCGATGCTTTACATTCTTAGAGCTCGGCCCCAAAAAACTGTTTTCAATATTTGTCGAAGATATTCTCACGGGCACCGGGAAAGAAGCAAAAACCGAATACGCACTCGACCTCTTAACTTCCACAAAAAAAGAAACTATTGAGACCGTTAATTCTGGAGATGAAAAACTCTTTTCTTCCATACAAAAAACTATCGGCGCCATCACGGGCTATGAAGCTGAAAAGATTTCGCCCGAAAATCGATTTCAGGAGGACCTCGGCATCGATTCCATAAAAAAAGCCGAAATATTATTAACGGTACTCAATGAAGCGAATATATATCCCGGCGAAGAGTTCAATACCTCCGACTTCACGCGCATAAAAGACGTTCTTTCATATCTCGAAAAGACAAAAAAAGCCAATCGTATAACGCCCGTGGAACAATCGCGACAGGAAAAGAAAACCGATTTCAAAAGGTATGTTTTTGTTCCAACCGAAAAACCGTTCGGCAATCATTATTGGACCTCCCAATATAAAGAAAAAATTCTTTCTTTGAAGATTGGCATTATTTTAAAAAACGAAAGCGACTGTCTTAAAAAGATATCTTTATTCCTCATAGAGAAAAGCTTATCCGACGAACGCAAAACAATAATATTATCAACCGACGGAGCGATCCTCGATCTCGAAAAAATCCTCGTTCTCTTCAAGTTCTTTCGGGCATTTTCAAGCACAATAAAAGACGACCGTTTTAATCTGGTACTATTTTCGTCAGAGAGCTCGTTAGACAAACAACAAATTCCCCTCCTTCGCTGCCTGGTCTCTTTTTTAAAATCACTTAAAAAAGAATTACCTGGAATGTTTTTCAAGCATGTGCGTTTTGAAAAATCGATTAACAAAAAATCGGCAATGACAACAGTCATGAACGAAGTTCACGAGACGTCAACTACTGATGTATTCTATAAAAATGGAAAAAGGTTTATTCTTGAACCCCGACTCGCGAATAAAGAAAAAAATCTTAGTATTGGTGAAAAATCAGTTATTGTCGCAATCGGCGGAGCAAAAGGAATTACCTTTTCTCTTATTAAAAATCTTTCTCAAAAATATAAACCAATCGTTTACCTCGTTGGAAAAAGTCTGGAAAGCGATGCATTGGTGCGCAAAAACATCACTCAGCTAAAACAAGAAAATCCGAAAATATATTACGAATCACTGGATGCGCGCAACATTGATTCGATCGAAGAGCTTTTTTCGAGGCTAAAAAAGCAACATAAAAAAATCGATCTCGTGATCAATGGCGCCGGTGCGGTAAAAATCGGGTTTTTGAAAGAAAAAACCGGCGAAGAAATAGACTATGAATTCAACAATAAAGTTCTACCCGCCGAAAATATCCTCAAGCTTGCTTTGAAATATAAGCCGAAGCGAATTATTAATTTTTCTTCCGTTATTTCGCATTATGGCAGCGCCGGCCAGAGCATCTACACCTCAGCCAATGAATTAGTAAGCGAACTAACAAAAGAATATAATTCCATTTTGAAAAAAACAGGCTCGAGCGCCGTCACAATCCATTGGCCGCCGTGGGATGGTGTTGGCATGACAAGCAATAAAGGAGTATTTCAAAAACTCAATGAGTATGGAGTTTCATTACTTAAGCCCGAAAGAGCAGACGAACTATTTCTGTCCGATCTTTCCCCTTCCAACAATGAACCCGTCTACTATCTCGATAATTCCGACGATTTGCTTTGTAGCTTCCCTCTTAACGACCTAAGAAGATACGAACCATTAATCGGAGAAATTTCCGATCCGTTCAATATCTCCGCATCAATCCTCACGCTAAAAAAACGCTTCGATCTTTCTAAGGATATCTATTTAAAAGACCACACCATAAAAAAATCGAGCTATGTTCCGGCAGCGACAGGAATAGGAATGTTTCTTTGTCTCGGAAATATGTATTTCAAAAGATTCCCAACCCTTAATAATATTGTCATCAGTAATCCGATAATCGTCAAAAATAATCCCGTATCATGCACCTTCGAAGCTGAAAATAGAAACGATAAAAGCCTCTTTTCAATACGATCAAATGCCCTCTTTTTTTCCTGTGAGGCCGAAGCGGGCAAAAAAGAAAAAGCTCCACGGTATAATTTAAAAAAACCAGAAAAAGAGGTATTGATACGTTCCATCTATTCCGATTACTACTCAAAAGACAGTCTCTATCTCGGGCCGACATTTCAATCAATCAACAAGGCGTTAATCGACAAAGACGAAAACCCCTTCTTTATTATCGATAATTCAAAGCTTCCTCCAGTGCTCGGACTTGGCTTCTATGACAAGCTCATCCAATGGATCGACGTCTTATTTCAAGCAACAAGCGCCGTTGGGCTTATGAAAAACTTCAGAACAATACCAGTAAGCGTTTCGAGGCTCTCTATTTTTTCACAAACCGAAATCTCAAATCGAGTCTATGCGATTCCGATAGTAACAAAATACACCGGCGATGAAATCGAAGGAAATGTAGCGCTGGTAAACGAAAAAGGTGATGCAATAATCGAACTCGCCGGGGTTCTCTTGAAAAAAATCGGCGAATACGAAGAAAATAAATTGGAAATAAAAAAATATAGGAATGGATAAGAAAAAACAAAAAACGATTGTCTCTTCCCTTGTTTACGAATTAACGGGAAAGAGAATGAGGCATTCCAAAACAGGCAAGCCTATTGTTGGAAAATCGATTGATGTTTCCGTTTCTCACAAAGATAATTATGTATGCGCATCAAGCGTTCCAAGTCCCTATAGAATCGGCATCGACATCGAAAATCTTCAGGCCAATATCAACGCGAAGCTTTTTATAGGATCGGTAATAACCGAAAATGAACTCCTGTCCATAAAAAAATTCTGCAGTAAAAACAATTTTTCTCACCAATCAGGGATCATCCTTTTTTGGTCAATAAAAGAATCTTTTTTCAAATGCCTTGATTACGATCTGAAGCCCGGGAAAATAAGCGTGACGGACGTTTCAAAGAAAGGAGAAATACAATTTCATATTTCCGATGAAATAAAGGATATAATGGAGAAGCGACACCTCAAACTTTACTCGACAAATATCGCCTTTCAAGACAAGTATGTCCTTTCCCAAACAATAATGAAAAAGATAACTGCATAATAATATGACGCTACCACAACAAACATCCCATCGTTGGCAGGCGCTCGACATAATGAAAACCATCGGACTCATGGGAGCACTTATGGGCCATATTGTGATTTGGTGGTATGCAGAAAATATGGATCCGAGCACGAGCGCCTACTTCAAGCTCAGCCTTGCACAATTCTCTCCACTTATTGCCTGTCTTTTTATACTCCTCATCGTTCATTTTCTTTTTATCACTGCCGGAGCCTCTTTCTCCTTTTACCTGAAAAAAGGCCCATCCATGAAAAACGTTTTGTTCCGCGTTATTCTTTTCATTTTTCTCGGCGTTTTATTCGGATTGAATATTCATCCATTCTTTCTGGTGTGGGACGTCTTTTTGCTTTATGCATTTTCCATCCTGATAATTTCTCTATTCAATAAATATGGTAGCGAAAAATGGCTCGCCATAACAACGCTTGGAGTACTTATTACAGCTCCCTTTTTACGATCATTTCTGAATAATGCCACACCCGAAAATTATATTTCGGCGATTTTCATAGGTGATCCACAAGGAAAAATCAGCATTTATCCCATTTTCCCCTGGTTTTTTATGATCGGCATTGGATTTCTCATTGGAAATTTTTATTCCAAGCACCATAACAAAAAATTTTTGAAATATGGAATTGTTGGCGGGATAGTCGCTGCTCTTGCCGCTATGCCCTTTTTAATACCACTCGACCCATCGAATATTTTTGGAGCAACTTCTCAAATACCAATAAGCTATATCGTTTTCATTTTTAGCATCTTCATTTTTATGATTTCTCTCCTGGAAACCATTTTCAAAAATAAGATTTTTTCGAAACATAATCCCATCGTTGCCATCGGAAGAAACATCTTACCAATTTATATTATTACCATTCTCATAACGCTTCCCGTTACGAATGCCCTCAAAAATTCCCATAAGTACGACGGCAATAATAATACATATATTTTCATTGCCCTCGAAGTGGCAACGTTTATAATCGCCTGCCTTTCGGCGGTTGCCCTTTCCTATGGAAATAGGAAATCTGATTAGCCCCACAAGCACGTGCTAAAACAAAAACTCCCGATCATGCGGGAGTTTTTAGATTCTTTTGCTTTTCTTTTCCTTATTTCACTACGGTCAACTGGTAGTGCGGGAGAAGCCCGCTGCTGTAAAGCACAGGAACAATCACGAGAGCCGATAACGCAAACCATGCGATAGCGAAGACAATTATGATATATCCTTCCTTGCGATATTCCTTTTCCATCGCCAAGGCAATACCATAAACCAGTCCTGTTATTATATTAACGATTGAAACCACAATCCCAACCCAAAACCATTTTTTCCACAAACCAAACTTATTTCCATCCATAGAATAATTTTGATTAATTTATTTTTTATATAAAGCTTCCAAAGACCTCGACCGTTTTAAGAAAAACCTTATCCAATCAAACGAATGATGGAAAAAGTCTTTGTCCACTCCTTATAGGTAAAGTATATCATATTAATAACAAGAAAAGTGAGAGATATTAACACTGTCGTCACCCTATTGAAAACCGCTCTATCACTTTCCTATTTTCCTCCATTGTAAAGTGCCCAAATCTCTTGATTCGATAATGCTCTGTTATATATTCGGAGATCATCAATGGAATAATTAACGCCAGAGGCAACAGTTGAAACCAAGGGTCTTGTCGCTGTTTGGAAAAGCGCTACCCCGCTTACCGATGCGGTCGATGCACATTGAGAACCATCCAGATATGCCTTTACAATGTTCCCATCATAAATGCCTGATAATAAATGCCATTGATTGGTTGAAAATGATGAAGAAAGACATGTACCACAATACTGAGTACCGCTCTTATCAATACAGAAAGTGGCAGCACCCGATGATCCAGTATATAAAACCCACGTACCATCACTTCCCATCCAATAATTGCCTAGATAATTATTATAGGATGCAAAAGAATTCACGTTTACCCACAAAGATGCTGTCATTGCCTGGGATGGTAAATTTGTTGCAACAGGTATCGCATAACTCATACTACTACTGCTCGTCAGATTTACAGCATTATTTACTCTCCCGTTGACCCATGTCGATCCAGTGCCAAGCACGGTGCCTGTCTCGTTTTTTCCGCTCCAGTCATACGCCACGGTCCCGGTCCCCTCATCAAAGGTCCAGTAGCCTACGAGGGAAGGATCTCCATAGTCCATAGGTTCTAGATAGAGATTGGATCCTTTCTCATAGACGGAGGTCTGGGGACCTCCGTCTGTTGAAATGACATCAGAGGATCCTCCTAACTTGAATTTGGCTGCTTCCATAGGGGTCGTAATCTCAAATTGGTTCTGGGTGTTTGA
>CAIWCR010000010.1 GCA_903911245.1 uncultured Parcubacteria group bacterium
GGTATTCATATCAGAGAGTCTATTCGTGTCTCTGCTTTGTTTGAGGAGTTCTGAGGGATTCAGAGTGATGATGACGGTTACCATGAGGATGGCGAGGATGGCGATGACAATGAGGAGTTCTATGAGGGTGAAACCTCTTTTCTTATTAGAAAGAATCATGATGAAACTATTATAGCATATTGATGAATGCTTTTTATTGAAAAAAGAGAGAAGAAATAAAAAGGAAAGCGTAGCGCCAACCGGATTCGAACCGGTGTTACATGGATGAGAACCATGCGTCCTGACCAGACTAGACGATGGCGCCATGAGAGGATTATAAAGAGAAATCTTCCTCGAAGCAACTGTTATTCCTTTATCTCTTCTACTATTTTTTCAAGCGCCATTAAACGAGATCCTTTTACAAGAATAAGATCTCCCTTTTGTATTAAATTTTGCACCGATTTCCGAGCATCGTCGGCGGTATCAAACGAAAGAATGGGTTTCTTTTTCATTCTTCCCGACTTCGCCGCATCAGCAATAAATTTTGCCCGAGCACCAACCGTTACCAGAACATCTAAAAATTCAGCCGCACAATCGCCTATATATTCATGTGCTTCGGGAGTATATTTTCCAATTTCCAACATGTCACCTAAAATTGCAACTTTTCTTTTTGCTTGTAGCTCTTGCAATGTATCAAGCGCGGCACGCATAGAAAGCGGATTTGCATTATAACAATCGTCAATAATATACGAACCTTTAATACCAGGCACAAGCCGCATTCGCGATTTCGCTGGAATATAATCTCCTAAGGCCTCTGAAATAGTAACGAGATTCATGCCGAAAATAATACCGATAGCGCCCGCTGCTGCTGCGGCATATGCTTGTCCCATCCCCAAAGAACCTTTTATGCGCACTGGAACAAATGCGCGCTGGTGTTCAAGCTTGAATGAAACGCCAACAGGAATATCATTTTCCACCGTATTTTCAAATCGAGTAACTCTTATATCGTTTTCCTTCAAAAAACCAAACGTCATAACCCGAGCTCGCGTGCGACTTTTCAAACGCATTACCGAATCATCGTCACCATTCAAAATAGAATATCCTGCAACGGAAAGACACTCAATTAATCTCCCCTTCTCCCGCGCAAATTCCTCCGGTCCGGCAAAAAATTCTGCATGGACCGGGAGATCGCCAATTGCGGTGATGATACTTATTTCGGGACGTGCAATTTTTAATAAATTTTTAATATTGCCAGGATGATTTGTTCCATATTCCAAAATCAATACATTCGGATAGTGTTCGTCTTTTTTTATGATACGCCACGCCGACCCCATCATTACTTTGAACCAAAGCATTGCCCTCTGAAATCGTATAAAATTATCCAATCCGTCATAACGCATAAGGGCACGCTCTTCCGTGCTTCGATCACCAAGAATGGAAAGCAAAAAACAAAGCTCATTATCAAGATCGCCCGAAAAATATCCAACTTTATAATTTTTTGCCAGCACCGCCGCAATGGCAAGTTTCGTTGATGTTTTTCCGACGCTTCCGGTAATGCCAATAATTCTCGGCTCATAACGCCAGATTGTTAAACGAGCAAGATTCCTCATTTTGAAATAAAACACTTTTATAAAAAATTCTTTTATGTTTCGGTATTCCATGTTCTTATTTGTTATTCCCTATTCTGTCCGGCGGGATATTGTAATAATTGATAATATACTGAGAAAGATCTCTGAAGGCGGGGACAACTGAAAGTGCAGCAATCGCACTCTCCGGCAGGGTATCAATTCGTATCATAGCAACAAACTTCGGATTTGATGTCGGACCAAAGCCAATATACGAATCGATCAATTTATTGGTATAGCCGCCATGAGCGAGATCGGGAATAAAGGCAGATCCAGTCTTTCCCGCGAGGGAATATTTATCAATATTCGCAATCCCGGCCCTATCAACTGCCGATATCATCATCGCTGTTACTTGTTCTGCTGTAGAAGTACTTATGACGCGACGTATAACCTGTGGACTTTGCGCCGCATTTATATATGGACGCATCAACGTGCCACCGTTTGCGATTGCGGCAAATGCATTGATAATCTCAAGTGGCGTAACCGCAACTCCTTGACCATACGAAGCAGTTGAAAAAGCAACCTGAGGAGATTTCGAATTCAACGCGCGTAAATTGCCCGCGACTTCGCCAGGAAGATCAACTCCCGTCCTTTCACCAAGACCAAATCTCTTCATGTAGCTTGTAAAAATATCATTGCCCGTCTGCTCCTCCACAAACACCGCGCCAGTATTGATAGAGTGTTCAATAATATTCGTCATCGTTGTGCCAGGACCATATGCTCCGTGCGTCAAAAAATCATAATTTGTAATCCTTGCCTTATTAACAATAATCGTTCCTTTATCGTTGTACGTCGTCTGTGATGTAATTTTCCCGGAATCAATACCGGCGGCCATAGTAAGTACTTTAAAAACCGATCCAGGTTCATACACCTTTTGAACCGTAGAATTCAAAAAACTAGCAACCGAAGACGAGCTGTAATTATTTGGATCAAAGTCAGGAGCGCTTCCCATTGCAAGAATTTTTCCCGTCTGAGGATCTTCTATAATAATACTTCCTCCAGTAGCATTGTTCTTCGCAATAAGATCGTCGAGTACTTTCTCTGCCTCAATTTGGATATTTGGATCGATAGTAAGATTGATATCAACTCCCTGACTGATTCCTTTTGTGCCAGAAGCGACTCCTTCGAGAGTATTATTATAAAATTCTTCAACGCCATAATGACCACTTTCACTATTATTATTAGCATTTGGCCCAACGAATCCAAGATCCTGCGACGCAAGCGATCCCATAGGATAAAAACGCTCCGTGGCAACATGAGTATATATTCCTTTTATATCTAAATTTTCAATTTGGCTCGCAACGGCAGAGTCCGCTTTTTTTGAAAGAAGTTCATACGAATCGTTCCGCTTTGAAAAAAGAGTAAGCAATGAACTCACTGGCATATTTAAAATTGGCGCTAGCGTATTTGCGGTCTCCTGCGGGTCTTGAATGTCCTTTGGTACCGCATAAATAATAGGAAAATCTCTATTGATAGCCGCTGGCAATGTATTCCCGTTTTCATCCGTAAAATAAATAGCGCCCCGATGAGTATTTAAATCCTCGGACGCCAATGTTTCTGACTCCGCCCGCGCGGTATAATAATCCCCCTTGACCAACTCTAGGTTATAAAGACGAAAAAGTAAGAAAGAATAGGCTGAAAAAAGAACTAAGATTAATATTGCGAAGCGAGAAGCCATTTTGAGTCAACGATAAAATATTGTGGTTTTTTGTCTTCTATTAAATTATTTGTTCCGGCAAGCGTAGCAACTTTATCACTCCCCAAAGCAGCAATGATAGCATTGTTTAAGTTGGTATTCTGAACGCTCACGTCATCGATTCCCGCCTTAGCAACAGCAATATTATGATTGAGATTCACAACGTTGTTATAAAGCGCAACAAGAATAAACACACCGCATAATGTTACTATGCCCAAGCTGACAAGTATAGTATTTAAAAGCTTATCGTTTTTGTTTGGCTGAATAAATGTCATAAGATTATAAAATTTTTTAGAACTTCGAAATAGTAAGTGCTCTTAGTTTGGCGGATCGACTTCGTGGATTTTCTTTTATTTCTTCATACTGCGCGGTAATCGGTTTTTTCGTAAGAATGACTGCCTTTTTTTCTTTTCCAAGTTTTTGAAACGATTGTTTTACGAGCCTATCTTCGAGTGAGTGGAAGCTTATAATAGCTACTCGTCCACCCGGCTTTAGTATTTTTTCCAAATTATCCAAAACCCGTTTCAAATTCCCAAGCTCATCATTTGCATAAATCCGAAACGCCTGAAATGTTCGCGTTGCTGGATCAATTCTCCCTCGTTCATAGCTCCGCGATAACGCTCCACGTACGATATTTGCAAACTCGCCCGCAAGCATTATTGGCTTTCTCCTTCCATAATCAATAATCGCCTTTGCAATTCTCCTCGAAAACCGCTCACCTCCAAATTCAAAAATAATGTCTGCAATTTCTTTTTCCGAAAGCGTTCTGAGGATTTCTCGCACTGCCGGTCGCGCGTCATCATAAGTCATAAGAAGCGGCTCTTCCGCAGCAGATTCAAGAAAACTAAATCCCCTTCCAGACTTCATAAGCTGCTCAGAAGAAAATCCAAGATCAAGCAATAACCCATCTGCTTTTCCCCAATTATGTTCCTCAATGATTTGCGGAAGATCAGCATAATTACCATTGATAAGAAAAATATTCTTCCCTGTACCTATGCGCGTCTTGCAATCCGCAAGCATTCCACTATCCCAATCCAATCCAAGAAAGGTTCCGTGAGGCATAATCTCGGAAATAATTTTTTCCGCATGCCCGCCACCGTCAACGGTGCCGTCAATAATAAAATCTCCTTTCTTTAGATTGAGAACTTCGAGAACTTCTTTTAAAAGAACTGGTGTATGCATGAGTTGATATCTAAATACCTAACTCACCTAATTTTTCTGCAATGGCCTCAGAAGAACTTTCTGTTTTTGCTTTGTATGCACTCCATGTCTCTTCGTCCCAAATTTCGATGCGATTGTACAATCCCGCAACGGTAACTCCTTTTTTGAGACCGGCATATTTCCTCAAGTAATCAGGAATAAGTATTCTTCCCTGGTTATCGAGCATGACGTCAGTAGCGCCGGCAAGCATAAGCCGGGAAAACGCACGCGAATTCGCTTGTGCAAGCGGAAGTGCAATGAGCTTCTTTGCGAGTATATCCCAATCGGCATTCGTAAAAACAAAAAGGCAATTATCAATTCCGCGAGTGATAATGGCGCCAGCAAGTAATGCATCGCGGAATTTTGCCGGAACTGCCATTCGACCTTTTGTGTCTAAATTATGTCTGTATTCTCCAAGAAGCATGATAATTAATAGTTATAAAGCAATTAGTGTCTTAAATAAGTTCTGCACAGAAAGGGGGGTTTATCCCCAGAATTATCCACAACCCACCACTTTCCTACCACTTTCATCTAATAATATACCACTTTCACTTTATGTCAAAAACACTCTATAGAATCATTTCTATAGCCTACAAGTATTGATTTTCCTACGTTTTTTTAAAATTGGAGTTCAAAAAAGAGCTAGATATGCACAGCCTATCAAAAAATGCGAAACAGCATCTTCCCCACTCGCTCCTTTTGTATACAAACCATCCAAATAAAAATCTCCGCTTATTGCGGAGATCCTCTAGATTACAATATTCCCCACGTATGAAGCTCGTCGCTTTCTTCAGGCCATTTCGCGCCGATATCCGTACGATAAAACATATTTTGTAAAAAGATATTTTCAATCCTCCGATACGCCTGTTTGCGTGCATCCTCAACCGTAGAATTAGAACCGGTTACCACAAGCACCCAGCCGGTCTTTCCCGCAAGCTTCCAATCATTATCAACTAATTTTACATCTCCGAGATGAATCCCTTCAATGTTTGGTTTTTTAAAAAGAATGGATGAGTCCTTATAAACCTGAAGCATCTTTTCGTCATGATACGGGAACGGCGGCGTTGCAATCACGACACCAACTTGAAACCCCTTCTGAGTTTTAAGCGGATACTGTTCTCCATTTGCAATAGCATATAAAAATTCCCCCATCGGACTCATAATCCCTTCCATCTGAATACTGATGGTCGGATATCCAAAACGCGAAGTAAATTCCAATGGATAAATACCTTTCCCGTTTACGATACAGTTGATATCGATATAACCGACATACTTACTATTTCGAAGCTTCTCAAGCATTTTCCCAAGCGTTGCATTGAAAAAATAATTCGGCTCCGTCCAAAACATAAGCGTTCCCATCTCCCCCGTATAAGGACCAATATCACCTGGAAAAAGTTTTTTATGTTCAAAGTTAATATTGATCGGCGTGATAAAGTCGTTTCCATTAAAAAATCCACCAACGGCAATCTCAACTCCCGATGCGAATTTTTGAAGTTGAAATCGTTTTATCTTGCGCGACCAACTTTTTTTATTGTGCTCCAAAACCTCGAGAAGATCTTTTCCGTCTTCTTCTTTTCCGATGAAAAGAAGGCTTTTCATCTGTGAATCGAGATCTCCCTCGGATGGTTTAAAAATATATCTTCCCGGTGTCGTCTTTAAAAACTCAATCGCTTCAGTAAAGTTATCAAAATCCCAATGCGGCAACGTAAGCATGCCGACCGATTTCATTTCCTCTTGTCCAAACTCACGATCTATCTCAAGGCGATCGGTATAAGTACTCCCTCCAACTACCAGCTTTCCTTTTGCTCGCAAGTTGTCGGCTTCTTTCCCAAAACCATTCGATCCCGAAATAACATCGTCAAAAACAACAACGTCAGCCCATTCAACGGAGGCACGCCAATCATCAGATTTATCAATGAAGCCATCGCCAACGTCCTGGTACTCTTCTTTGGCAATATACATTTTTACCTCATTCCCCTCCTGTCTCACCTTCCACGCCAAATCAGTACCATCGCCCTCAACAGAAATAAAAAGGAATTTTTTGCAAAACTTTTCTTGCGCTGAAGGCAAAGCTTGAACAGGCGGCTCTATCGGCGCCGCCAATGAATCTGTTTTTATTTCTTTTTCCATAATCGCTCTTTTACCTATTTACCTCATTCTAATCATTATAATAAGCATTGCAAGAGCAAAATCACCAAATTTTTGTCGCATTATTCGGGACGCTTCACCGAAAAAAGATGAAGCTTATAGGACGATTCGGGCAAGAATTTATTTTTGAATGCGGTAAGTGATTTTTCGCCTCCGCCCATATCAGCCTCGCGATAACCTTTATTTTTAAGCCACAGCAAATCTTCTAAATACAACATCGTCCCAAGATCATCGACAGAATAATTATGAATGCCGACCGCAGCATAAAAACGATCGATGTTAGGAATTTTCCATCCAGCATTGAAACCACTTGCCTTGCCGTCAACAACGAACACGCGCGCTTCATCCATTCCTTCAAAGCTACCATCTATCATCTTGTGGTAAACCCCTGTCATTCCCCTTTCGTTGTTAGGACGCTTCTTTTTCCAATCATCAACAATATCATGCAATCCTTTCTTGTCCTCATAAGTTCTTGCATCACACAAGACCACCTGGTGCTCGCGGTAAAATTTATGCATCTCCTTTCGTAGTGTTTTATAATGACCTCCCGGAAGTTCAGTGTCGAATTTCTCGAGATTCATAATCGGGCACGTTAATGTGTAATAGATACGACAAAGATGGGGAGGATACGCAGCCGTACGCAAAAATTCTTTACGATTTGATTGGTCAAGCTGAAACCATACTTTTTTTACCGGAGTATTCGAAAAAATCCACTCTATGTATTCATTAACAAGCCGAATACGATCCTTCGATAAGGCAAGAGGATCAAAAACGACAAAATATTCCTTTGCATGCTCATCATAGGTTCCCAAAAGCGCGCCATAATCCGTGGTGGCAAAAATATTTCGATGAGGCGGATTGTAATAATCTTGATAATATTGGTAATACCAAAAATTATGCTCGGAAGCATAGCCGTACTTCCGAATCATCTCCTCAATTAATGACTGAGCCGCAATAGTGTCTTCAAAAAATTGCATAAATTATTGATTCTGCGGCATTGCGCCTCTTTCCTTCGTATTTTCCGAATACGTTCCATAATCAACAAATAATTCTTCTCCTTTTTTAATATCACGCGCTGCAACAAAATATTCTCCTTCGGCCTCGGCTATCATATTCGGATTATCCGAAGAATTGATGAAAAAGCCTATATCAAGCGCATTCATGCCGCCTTCCCAGAGGTTAAGCTTCCCGTCGGCGATAACATACATATCATGCACAAGATCTTTTACCTCGGGACTAATCTTTTCGTTTTCAAACACCAATTTCTCATCCACTTCAATATAATTATATTTCAAAAAATTTTTGAGCGGATTAATACCCATAGGAATATCGCGGATCGCAAAAATGCCGACGCCTGCAACGCTTGACGAGCGCAAGCGGCAATAAACATTTTCTTCAAGGTCTTTTATAAGTTCATCTACATTTTGATTATCATTCATTTAAAAAATATATCATTTTGAATTCCGAAACGCAATCAACGCGACCTCATGTCTCAATTTTCACAAGAAAGGGGTGCTTTTGCAAAAAAAATTTGATATACTCTTTACATGTTTCTCATTCCCGATTTATGGTACACGATTAAAACGACAAGAAAAAAGGGTCGCGGCGTTTTTGCGGCGCATGATATTGAAGCAGGCACTATCATCGGAGATTATCTCGGCACTATCATTCGCTGCAACAAAAGCGATGAAAAGAAGAATGGTCTCTATGATATGGCGGGAGGATTGAAATATGATATTCTCGCAGATCCTCAAAAAAAAGGCATTCAGCTTATCAACCATTCCTGCGCAAATAATTGCGGCATATATCCTCATCAAGGACACATGCTCTATTTTGCGCTTCGCAAAATATTCAAAAACGAGGAAGTAACCGTTGATTATGGCCTTTTCGCACCCGACGATACCACCATCACCTGCAATCTCCGCGTCTGCCATTGTGGAAGTGAAATATGTACCGGGACCATGCATAGTGCCACCAGGAATTTTGACTCATGGGAAAGGCTGGTAAAAAAAGAATTCGGCCGCTGGTATAAAAAGGTTCCAGGGAAATACGGGAGCGAACTTATGCCACTTCAGGAATATCCATCTTCTATTCAACAGGATAGAGTAAAAATATATGAGTACGATCTTTTCGGCTCAGAAATAAAAATAGCTGAGAAGTATAACGATCGGACGCTTCCAACAATGTTTGAGTTGCGCCGGAGAATCAGAAAAACCGGAAGACAGCTTTCCCTGCCAAGAATCCAAATGATTATCTATGGAATTCGAGGAGAGATGCTTTTAGTGAAAAGAATAAATTCATAAAAATTTTTATAGTTTATTCGTCTTAGGATAAATAAAAAGCCGCCTTCATTTAAGAAAGCGGCTGGCTAAAATCTTTTACAATTTCAGCCGAAAAACAAGACAGTCTTCGTCGTCGGGTTCATGCCAGTAGTTTTTTATTATCTTATATAATTCAAAGTCGGCGCTTCTGAACAAGTTGGACGATGCAATGTTGGTAGCGTGGACATTCGCAATGATGCAAGAAAACATATTTGCTTTTGCAGTCTCAATAATCCATTCCACTGCAGCGGTCCCGGCGCCATTTTGACGATAATCCGGAAGAATTGCAATGCTGCCAACATAGAGACATCCATCACATTTAACAGGTGTCTCCGTATTGCCCCACCTCAAATTTGCTCCAAGATGAATCGAACCAATCGTCTCTCCATCTCCGTCAACGACAAAGAAAAAATCAAACAGTTTTGAAAATTTTTTCCATTCGTCAGGATAATCGAACTGTTCCGATGGTAGATACCCCGCCTTCACATCAATATCCGCAAGCTCTGTAAGAATTGCAGGATCTTTTTTGCTTGCCCAGACTATCCGAACACCCATTTGAAAACCACTCCTCTTTTATTAACGTTCTAAACAAATAAATATCATATAAATCAATAAAAGTCAACAATCAAAAAATAATTGGTTATTACTTTTTTGTAGTGTGGGCGTTGCAGGGATCGAACCTGCGACCTCTCCGATGTGAACGGAACGCTCTACCACTGAGCTAAACGCCCGACGAAGTCATGATAAATCAATTCAATAAAAAATGCCACGATTTTTGTCGTGGCATTTTTTATTGTGGATCCTGGCTCATTACTCCTCGAAGACGAGTCGTGTGGCCGGGATGACAATTATAAGGAATGAAAGCTATATTACTGAAGTTCAACGGTTGCTCCCGCTTCTTCAAGCTTCTTTTTCATCTCTTCGGCTTCCTCTTTCTTCAGGCCTTCCTTTATTACTTTCGGAGCGGCATCAACCAAATCTTTCGCTTCCTTGAGACCAAGTGCCGTCACTTCACGAACAACCTTAATGACGCTCAACTTACTTTCGCCACTTGATTTCAAAAGAACATTAAAGCTCGATTTTTCTTCCGCTGCCTCGCCTGCTCCAGCGCCTGCTGCTGCAACCGGTGCCGCTGCCGAAATACCAAACTTCTCTTCAAGCTTATGTACGAGCTCCGCGAGCTCCACGGCGCTCAAAGTCTCTATCTTTGAAATAATATCTTCTAAATGATTTGCCATTTGAATAATAAATTATGCTTGCGTTAGCTCGACCTTTTTACTTTTTTCATCTAACACGTACAGTAACGATCTGATGGGACCAGCGAGCGCTCCCAAAAGCTGGGATAGCAACACTTCGCGTGGCGGAAGCTTTCCGATAAAAACAATCTGCGCAGCATCAAGAGTGCTTTCTTTTGCCATATCATATCCTCCCAAAAGATGCTTTACCCATGTATCTCTCGGCATTCCTTCCGGAATCTCAAGAGAAGAAAAGAACTTAAATGTCGGCGCAACCGCCTTTTCAATATCATTTTCAGAAAAAACAGTTCCAACGGAAGTCTTCAGGCTCGCAAGATCAACATCAATCCCCTTTTCTTTTAAAGCAATCGATAAGAGACGCTTCTTAATAACAAGAAACTGCGCGTCATTCTTTTTAAGCTCTCTGCGCAATTTTCTTACATCTTCCGCGGGAATCTTTGTAAAATCAGTAAACACCAAAGCATGACTTTTTTTCAAAAGCTCTTTTGCGCGTGTAAGCTCCTCTGTTTTTTGTATTTTTGTTTTCATTGTATTAATAAATTAAAAACGGCCCCTCCAAAGGCCATCGAAATAAACAAAATCTTTTGTTTATCCTCGGCAGGATTTACGCGCCTCTCGAAAAAGCCTCAAGGCAAAACCTACTGTCTTTGGAATGGGTTCATTATACATGAACATAGCCCACTGTCAATAAGTTGCCATTACCGTAGGGCGTCTCTTGTGTCATTATCCCTTTTCCCTTACAATGAGACCAAAGAAAAAGAAGCGGCATAATTCTATAACACTCCCATACTTAAGCCACGAATCAACAATCAAATAATCGCTCCCGAGCTCCGCGTCATTGACGAGAAAGGAGAAAATCTTGGCGTCTTGAAACGTGAAGATGCCCTTCTTCTCGCAAAACCAGAAGAAGGAATTGATCTTATTGAAATCTCAGCAAACGCCGTACCGCCCGTCGCGCGACTCATGAATTACGACAAGTATCGCTACGAAGAAGAGAAGCGTGAAAAGAAAGAACGACTCGCCCAAAAAGGCGCTCTGGCAAAACAAGTTCAGATAAGCGTGCGCGCGGCAAAGAACGATCTCCTTATGAAAGCAAAACAAGCAGAAAAATTCCTTAACGAAGGACGTAATGTGGAAATTGCTATCCGTCTCCGTGGACGTGAAAAATACAACCAACCATGGGTCTATCAGAAGCTCGATGAATTCCTTGCCATGATTCCCGTTGAATACAAGCGAATCTCCGAACCGCGCTTTGGCGGCCGGGGAATGAGCATGCAGATCGTGAAAAAGTAGTCTTTGACTTTCGTTTCCAAATTTAATACCATCAGCGTATCTGCAGCAAGCTTGGCTATGCTTTCTGCTTCTTCAAGGGAAATTGAGCTAGCTATTCAAAATCCTTGAAGTGACAAAGATTGGCTGCCGCGCATGATTCAGGGGACCTAGTAGCGACGAGTGAACGGTCGTGTACACACCGCCCTGGACATTCTTGTGACTCGTTTATTCCATAAAAAAATTACGAGAACGAGCAGGCAGGATCATGCAGGCCGCCGCAAGAAGAACGTTGGGAGTGTCGCGGAGGACGCGACGAGCGAATAACTTTTTATTCACGAACTACCCCAACGCCGCTCTTCTTGCGGCTTTTCTTTTCGAAAAAATTAATTGTATTCTACCGGAACGCTTTCGAATTTCATTTTCGCTATAACAATGTGATCAAGAAGACTGATGCCGAGAATCTTTCCCGCTTCAACAATTTGTTTTGTAATTACAATATCCGGCTCACTGGGACTTGCTATTCCTGACGGATGATTATGCGCAAGAATCACTGCCGTCGCAGAATATTCCAACGCTGGACGAAATACTTCACGCGGATGAATAATATTCGACGTCAAAATCCCAATGGAAATCACTTCGTCATGAATAAGCTGATAATGGCTATCCAAATATAATCCGCGCAAATGTTCTTTTTGAAGGTCCTGCATATCTTTCAAATAATCGTATACCTGACTCGCCGTCCTTATCACGATTGGCGCACCGCCATTCGACATTTTAAAAAATCTCCTTCCTAATTCAAAACACGCAACCACCTGGCACGCTTTCGCAATAGGAATCCCAAGAAGCTCGCTCACCTTTTTAGGATCCTCTTGATTTAAAATAACGCTATTGCCATATTCCTTGAGTAAGCGACGCGACATCGCAAGAACGTCCTCTTTCTTAGTACCGACATTCAAAATAACTACAAGGAGTTCGACAACAGAAAGACTAATCGAGCCATATTTAATCAGCTTCTCCCGGGGTCTCTCCTCGGCAGGTAAATCACGAAACTTCAGAACATATATCTTCTCAGGATTCTCCAAAATCATATCCCCTTCTCTTTGAATATACATTATTATTTTTTATAAACCGCAGCAGTTATTTAAACAGCGGTTTTAATCATTGTAATCCTGGCATAATAAGTTTTTCCGGTTTATATACAACATGAATGGGTAAACGAATAATAAAACAGCTCCCCCTTTCCGCTTCGCTTTCTGCTGTTATTGTTCCATCATGTGCTTCGATAATCTGACGGCAGATATAAAGCCCAAGACCAGTTCCGCTCGATCCGTTACCATCAATCTTATAAAATCTCTCGAAAATATGCGGGAGATTTTTTCGAGAGATTCCCGATCCTGTATCTGTAACAGAAATCTCAACTTCATCACCGATCGTTTTCCCAGAAAGCAAAATAGTACCTCCTGGAGACGTATATTTCAAAGCATTGCTGATTAAATTTAAAAGAACCTCTCTTAGCTTATCTGTATTTCCAAAAACAAAACATTTCTCGCTTGAAAATGAAATAATAACTCCCTTCTCTTTTGTCAAAACAAAACAGTCGTCATACGATTCCTCCAATAATTTTTCTACATCAATTCGCCGTTTTTCAAGATTCGCTTTAGAAGAATTTAATTGTGCAATATTAAGAACGCTGCCAACAAGACGAGAAAGACGATCCAGGGTCATTCTTATGGTGTAAAACTCATTCTCTCCTTTTTTATTATATGTTTTTTCTAAGCACTCTATATTTCCTCTCAAAATAGAAAGTGGTGTTTGAAATTCATGAGAAACGTCGGCCAAAAACCTCGACTGTCCTTCGTGCATATTTTTTATCCTCTCAGTCTTTTTATATACTCGCTCTTCAAGCTCTTTCGCGTGTCGCTGTATAGCGTCATACAATATTGCATTTTCAATTGCTATACCCGCCTGATGCGAAACAATCCATAATAATTCCTTATCCTTTTTAGACAACGCCCACCCCGATTTTTTATTACCAAGCAATAAAATGACTCTCGCCCTTCCTTTCAGAAAAAACGGAATAATCGCAGCAATTCCTTCGTTTTTGGCCATTGAACAAAAAGATTGATACTGTTTTGCTCTTTTCTGTTGAGTGTCCCTTGCTCCAAGTTCTAATTCTTTAATAAAGACACTTTTCATAGAAAGCGATTCAAAAGCAGAAATAATTTCCTTATAATTATTTTCCGAATCAACCAATACCTCTTTTTGCGCACCAACATCAAAAAAATAACTCACGCCCCCATCGTCAAAAAAGAAAATTGCTTTTTCTAGCTTAATAGTCTGTATCAAAAAGCTGCCCACCGATCTAAAAAGTTCATTAAGATTTATCGTTGAATAGATGACCCCACCAAGTTCACGAATAGCGCAAAAACAATCATAATCACCACGAAAGAAAAAAGGATTAGTCGCCTCATCAAATTCACGTCTAAGATAGGGAAAACCCCAAATACATGCCGCTGTAGTAAGGACGCCACTCACGGGATAAGCAAGTCTGTCGTTTTCATAAAGAAACTCTTGAAGAAAAAAGTGAATATTTAAATATGCTAAGGCAATTATAAAAATAGCCACTACGTACATCGCACCTCTTCGAATAACGAACCGAATATCCATAAATTGATGGCATACAATTGAATAAGCGATGCTTCCAATAAATATAAGAGAAAAAAGAGAACTGATTAAAATAAGATGAACATCATAAAATACGAATAGAAAAAAATCACAAACCGTCACTACTGAAAGAAACAATCCCGTGCCAACAACAAAAGGAAGAAGTCTAATTCTCACACACAAAGCAAGCTTAAAATATTTTTTTAAAAATTTGAAAAAACTCCACGCCACATACCATATCATCACCATTGAACGAACCGGAAAAAGGACTCCCGTGATGGCGTCGAGATATCCGTCACCATCAATATCGAGAAAACGAATAATAAATCTCGAAAACGTAAAAAGGAAAACAACAAGCCATGGAATTAGAAAAAGTAGAAAATCATTTCTCTTCTTTTTGTCGATTTTTACATCATACGGAAAATACTCCGCAAGAAGAACAAATCCTAAAACCATAATTTCCGTCCCACATAATGCGGGCCTGAAAAACATAAAACTTTTTCCCAAATAAGCACAATTAATACAAAACATCCACAGCACGGCACCAAAAGTAAAAATAAAAAAGGATCTATTTAGTGCATTTCTAGGATTATCAACAAGAACAAGGAAAGCAACCGCCATATTAAGACAAATAACGACATATTGAAGAAGCAATCCGCTATCTATAAACATCGCTTATTCTTCTAGTTTATATCCGTATCCATGAACTGTTTTCAACAGCTTTTTTTCACGACCGTCATCAATTTTCTCTCTTAAAAATCGTATGTGGACATCTACTGTGTTAGTAAACGGATCAGCATTCATATCCCACACATGATCCAATATCATGTTTCGAGTAAGTACTATTCCAGGATTTCTCATAAAATATTCGAGTAAGGCGAATTCTTTACGATTCAGAACAATAGGCCTACCAAGACGAGTAGCGACATGTGTTCGCGTATCCAAAGAAAGGTCGCCAACAATAAGAATCTGCTCCGTTATCTTCTTTTCTCTCCTCAAAAGCGCACGGATACGCGCAGTAAGTTCCGCCATAGAAAATGGTTTTGTTAAATAGTCATCAGCACCAAGATTGAGTGCATCAATCTTGGTTTGCGCGTCACTCGTCACTGAAAGTATAATAACGGGGAAAATCTTTCCTTTGGCACGGACTTCTTTAAGAATAGAAAGCCCATCTTGTCCCCCTGAAAGCCTTATATCAAAAATCCCTGCATCATAGGGATTAACTTTTGCCCAAAGAAGTCCTTTCTCGGCAGTGTTTGCCCAATCAACCGCAAAACGCTCGGACTGTAAGCCCTTTAAAACAAAATCTGCTATTCCTTTTTCATCCTCGATGAGCAATATGCGCATAAGTATGAAACCTTTATTTTTATAGATAATACGCCAATACCACAATGCCCGCAATAAACACCGTCTTATTCTCCCATATCAAACATTAAAAAAATCTAAAATCCCCAAGGCCCATAAATCAAGCCAATTTGAACAAAATATGCTACTATAAAACCATGGATGACAAAAAAACAATTGCTATTATAAAAAAGGTAATGCCAGCGGTAGTTTCGATTGATATCGCAAAAAACGTTTCCGACATCGAGAAAGAATTTCCACAAGAATCATCGCCCGCCGTGTCGGAATCATCAAATGGAAAACCAATAGAAAAGCTTGGAATTCCCGATTTCATGATTGATAAGCGCGGCATGGTAGAAGTCGGCGGCGGTTCGGGGTTTATTGTAAGTCAAAACGGTATCGTTCTTACCAACAAGCACGTCATAAGCGACCCCAAAGCTGAATACACCGTAATTCTCAATGACGGACGGAAGTTTCCAGCAGTAATATTAAGCCGCGATCCTATCAATGATATCGCAATTCTCCAAATCCCTTCGGAAAAACTCCCCTATCTCAAACTTGGTGACGCCACAAAGCTTGAACTTGGACAAAGCCTTATTGCCATCGGCAACGCCCTTGGCATTTTCAAAAACACCGTTTCGGTTGGTATCGTTTCGGGGCTCTCGCGCTCGATTATGGCACAAGCCGATCCAAATGCACCACCACAAGAAATGCGCGGACTCATCCAAACTGACGCCGCCATCAATCCCGGAAACTCAGGCGGTCCGCTTGTTGACGTAAATGGTCTCGTCATCGGTGTTAACGCCGCCATTGTTTCTGGCGCACAAAGCATCGGCTTTGCAATCCCCATCAACGCAGCAGAACGCGACCTTAATGATATGAAACGCTACGGCCGCATTCGTCGTCCCCTTCTCGGTCTTCGCTATATCATGATCAATGACACCTTGAAAGAAAAAATGAATTTGCCGATAAATTATGGCGCGCTCGTAACGAAAGAAAGCGAACATGATGGCGGTGTCGTACTGGGAAGTCCTGCTGAAAGGGCAGGCCTGAAAGAAAACGATATCATTCTTGCAATTGGCGACAAAAAACTCGATTGCAATCACCCCATACAAGATTTTCTTGAAAACATGAACGTTGGGGATGTTATTGAACTTGCTGTTCTTCGTGACGGAAAACAAATTTCTGCGAAGATTACGCTTTCGGAAAGAAAGTAAAGTTTTTATCCCCCTTCGCTAAAGCTTCGGAGGGATTCGATTCGCGATATCGCGAATCTCACATATGACTCAATGTAAAGAACATCGCAACTGCCGCGGTTCCCATAAGAACAAATGTTCCCCAGACAAAGAGATGTGAAAGTATTCCACTCTTATATTCACCCATAATTTTTTTATTTCGCGCGATCTTCGCAATAAGAAAAATGAGTGGTACCGCGACGACGCCGTTAAAAACGGCGGTAAAAACAAGTGCTTTCATCGGATCGATGCCTATAAAGTTGATAATAAGCCCGACAATGGTTGCGATCGTAATCACGCCATAAAATCCATGCGCCTGTTTGAATTTAAAATTCAAACTATCCTTCCAGTTAAACGCTTCTGAAACCGCATACGACGCCGACGCCGAAAGTACTGGTACGCCCAAAAAACCAAGACCTAAAACGCCAGTCGCAAAGATAAGTTTTGCAAGAAATCCCGCATTGGGAAACGTATGGACAAGTGGCTCCAGTGCTTTTGCGGCGTCCGCCGCCGTTGCAATATTGGTCACGCCGTTTGCGTGCAATACGGTCGCGGCAACAACAATAATGGACCACGTAGCAATTTCCGATGACAACATCCCAACAAACGTATCAATCCGCAAGAATTTTATAAAAGATTTCGAAACATGAACTTTTCCGTTTTTTATAAGTCCCTTCTCCCGTTCTTCTTCAACCTCCTCCGATGCTTGCCAGAAAAACATATACGGAGAAATTGTTGTTCCAAAAACACCAGTGATAATAAAGAAAAACGCAAAACTGAATTCAATATGAGGAATAAATGTCGCTCTGAGTAATTCTCCCCATGGTTCATTTACAAGAAACACCGTCAAGAGATAGGCAAATAAAGAAAGCGTAAGCCATTTCAGAATTTTCGCATACGATTTATAGGATAAAAATATTTCAAGAAACAAAATAAGTGCCGTAAAAAGGAGAATAAGGATAGGAACATCAATAGGAATTACCAAATGTGCTGCCGCGCCCATCGCACCAAGGTCAGCGCCGATATTAATTGTGTTCGCTATAACAACAAGAAAAACCATCCCGTAAAGGATTTTTTTGCTATAGTGCTCTTTTACAACGCCGGCAATTCCCTTCCCTGTCACAGCCCCTATGCGAGCGCACGCTTCTTGAATTGCGGTCTGAAACGGTAACATCAATACCGCAGTCCACAACTGACCGTATCCGAATTGCGCACCGGTCTGAGAATACGTTGCTATTCCTGACGGATCGTCATCCGCAGCTCCCGTAATAATGCCAGGGCCAACAATATCGAAAATTTTTCTCCGGCCTTTCCGCTTCTTTTTTATTTCTTCTGCCATACATTCATTATAACAAAATTTTACACTCTGTCACCATTCTTTTCAGTAAAACAATAAAAAAGTGGCCGCCCCTCTTCAGGGCAACCACAAAGTACAAAGAGAACAGTTATTCAGCGTTACCAAAATTCTTGTTGGTAGATGTAGATTCCCCAATCTCAGCAAATAAGAAAGCGCAATATCGACACCAACAAGAAAAAAGAAAAGAAATGCAGCAACAAAAATAATTGTCATTGCTTCGATTGCCAATGCAATAAAAGCAATAATCAATCCGAGGCCAAGCGACACCGACATTCCAATAAGAAGCCCCGTACCCAACACCGTCCCCACGGTAGTACTTAGTCCAGGGAAAAACCCCTTATCCCAAAACGTCCATAGTGCCGCAATCGCCCCCGAAGATAGTGCACACAAGACGGAAAGGCCAAGGGTCCCGCCATGAATCGTCACCCTTATTCCCACCCCGATGCAAAAAGCGATAAAAAAACCTGAAACAAGACTATTTTTCGAATCAGCATCATCAAAGATCCAGCCAGTAGAAACCCAAATAAGAGCGCCTGTCCAAAACGAAGAAAATAAAACGTTTGTCCACCATGGGAAAGAGAGGTAAAGCGGCAGTTGAATCACCCAGTCTTTTTCCCAACGGATACTTGTAACTGTTGGTGGTATTGAACCGGCTTTTAGACATAGAATTGCGCCCATTATCAACGCAGCGATAACCATTGTCCAAAGTGACCACTCGACTACTAAAGACCATCTTTTTCTTTTTTCCACAATTACCCTCCCCTTTCTTTCGTGCTTTTTGCACAAATTTCTTTCCTAAAAAAATTATAAAAGAGCCATTCTGCTGACTATTTTATACACCACATGCGATCTTACGTCAAGAAACGACGTCAAGCCTATTGATGTCTTGAAATTAATTGACGCAATGATACAATGAGCACAATATTAATTATGAAAGCATCAATCGTTATTCCTGCTTTTAATGAGGAAAAAAATATTTCTTCGGCGATTAAAGCTGCCTTGGCACAAGATTATTCCGATTTCGAAGTCATCGTCGTCAATAACGCAAGCACCGACAATACCGCAAAAATTGCTTCTCAGTTTCCGGTTACCCTCGTCTCCGAATCACGCAAAGGACTGCTTTATGCCCGCGAAAAAGGCCGTCAAACCGCTACGGGCGATATTATTGCAAATATAGACGCCGACTGCCTACCATCTCCTCATTGGCTTTCAACGGGCATCCCATTATTCAAAAATCAAAACGTGGTTGCCGTTTCGGGACCATATGATTATTACGATGGAGGAAAAGTTTTTAGAGCCATCTCGCTTGCTTTGCAGAAAACTGTTTTCACACTCGTCAATAAGCTTTTTGTTTCGCTTCGACGCGGCGGAACAATTATCGGAGGTAATACCCTTCTTCGTGCTGCAGCCCTCGAAAAAGCAGGAGGATACGATACCTCAATTCTTTTTTACGGCGAAGATACTGATACCGCACAACGCGTTTCTAAATATGGAAAAATAATTTTCAATCCTCGCTTAACAATGCCCACCTCGGCTCGTCGATTCAAAGCCGAAGGCACCCTTAAAATAACCCTTTTATACTTCCTCTATTTTTTCAGGATAACGTTTTTACATCTTTTTCCTAAAAAAAAGAAATCATAGTGCTTTCCCCGCTAAAAAATTTTTTATAATTTCTATCGTCTTTTGAGGACGATTCAAAACAATAATGTGGTCAATGTCATGCATAATGACGAGGTTTGAGTTCTTTATTTTTTCCGCCATCGCTTTTCCATATTTAACAGGGAAAATAGTATCTTTTGCACCATGAATAATAAGCGTTGGAATTTTTATTTTTTCTAAAATTTTCTCGCCCGCAAAATTACACGTATGCGCCACTGCATAACAATAAATCCAAAATCCGGTATTTGTTATATCCGCAACAGTTCTTTGCACGTTCCAATCTCCTGTATTCAAATACTTTGAATAATCTATATGTCCTCCCTTGTTCTTGGATAAAAATGTCGGCTTTCTCTTTATTATAAAAGCGAGAAACGGTTTTATAATACGCATCGGCCACATTTTATTAACCGCAAAATGAGGACCTATGAAAATTGCCGAAGAAACCATTTTTTGATATTTCCCAATAAAATCAATCGCAACCAGTGCTCCAAAAGAATTGCTTATAATGATGCATTTTGAAACGCCACAATATTTCAGAAGCTCGCGGAGATCGTCAGAAAATTTTTCAATCCTATAATCTTCATATCTATTAAATTTAATCGATTTGCCGTGGCCACGAAGATCAAGTGAAATAACATTATATTTTTTTTCAAAGGCGCGCTCATATACATGCCACGCAGAAGAACTACCCGAAACGCCATGCACAAAAAAAAGTGTTTCTTTTTGTGGATTAAAAGTATTACATCGATAATAAAGTCCGCGCTTCTCAAAAAAGAATTCACGCATGGTCAATATAATTGAAACAGTTTTATCGTTTCCCTAAAACCGAATAATATAAATCTTCAAGACGAGATGCGCTTCGATCAATATCAAAGTTTTTGCTATTTTTTAGACTTTGCTGGCCAAGCGCCTTCAATTTCTTTTCGTCAGCCAATAATGAAATTGCCTTTTGAGCACAGTCATGAACATCTTCTGGCTTGAATAATAATCCGTTTTTATCTACAAAAAATTTTGAAGCGCTGTTGGGAGCGTCGGCAATAAGAATCGGAGCACCGCATGCCATTGCTTCAAGAACCACCATTCCTTCAAGCTCCGCAAGTGACGGCAAACAGAAAATATCGCATGCGTTGTAGGCAATCACAAGATCCTCTCCAGCAATCCTCCCAAGAAAGAGAATTTTTTCCTGAAGCCGCATTTTTTTCACCAATGCTTGAAGCTCTTCTTTTTGGTGACCATCCCCCACAATAAGAACTATTGCATTCGGCTGTTTTTTTAATATTTCAGGAACTGCCTTTATAAGCGTGGTAATACTTTTTTCAGGATGCAAACGCCCCACAAATAAAATATGTTTGTTTTTATGGGAAAGATTATATTTCTTGAAAAAAGATTCGGAATTTTCTGGCTTGAAAAATGAGATGTCAACGCCATTAGTTATCACTTCATATTTCATACTTGCATCCATTTTAGGAGATTTTTCTCTTGCAAATTCCGTAGGATACACCAAGGCGTCGGCACTCTTATACATCCATGCAAGATAATCAGTAAAAAGAGCACTGAGCTCATCGCGCCCCAATATTTTCGGAACATGCAAAAAAACATTTTCAGCCTGAGTATGAGAATGCATCACCACTTTAATACCTAAAAGCTTTGCAGCTTTTACAAAAGAAAAATTCGCTCCGAATGGAATAATAATATGAACAATATCAATATGCTCCTTCTTGAGAACCTTTTTTGCTTCTTCGATTGTCGGTAATGCAAGATAAAACTTTCCCTCAGTCTTTGGAACAAGCACTGATCTGAACCGATATGTTTTTATTCCATTTACATCCCCCGAGGCTTGCGGCGTTTTTGCGCCTATAAAAATCACCTTATGCCCCTTTGCCGATAATCGCTCAGCAAAACGCCACGTCGATACCACACTCCCCGCAGTATAATCGATAGGATCGCACACCATCGCAATATTTAGTTTTTTTCTCGCCTCGGTTTTCTTTTTCATAAGTGTTTTCATTATAGCAAGAAAAGATATCCTCGTCTAAAACAGAGTTATCCTTGAAACTGTTCGTAGTCCTTTATTTTCTTTTCAATTTTCTTAACACCAGTACGCTTATAAAAAATAGTAATAATGATTGCAAGTACCGTAATAGCTAAAAATGCGGCAAAATAATTCAAATATTTCGCTATTGATACATAAGCACCGCCGAAGAAAATACCGATAACCAAAAAAAACATCGATTGAATAATGGTAATAAAGGTGCATGTTTGAAAATAATGCTTATAAGGAATCTTAAGCGAGCCAGCGGCAAGGAGTCCGGTAAAACCAACGCCATGAAAAAGCTTTGACAAAACAACTGCCTTTCTATGATTTCCTTTGAAATAATCTTCGGCTTGGTCCATTTTTTCTCTCGTGACACCAAAACGAGATCCATATTTAAGAATATATCCTCCGCCCCAATAACCGGCAAAATATAGCATTGCGTCACCAATTATATCGCCTGCGACGACCACGGCATATACTATAAATGGATCCATCAACCCCAAACTTACCAAAAAACCACCAACAACCGTGGCAATAGGACCTTCTATGACTGAAAAAGGAAGAAGGATAGGATACCGATATGCAAGAAGAAGCGCAAAAAATTCATTAAGAACCATAGACATCATAATAACATAAAACGACAAAGAGAAAAGAGAGAATAAATGACAAAACAGGCCTGTTTCATGTATACTCTTTCATATGGATTACTTAATAACAGAAACAACCCCGAGTAGCGGCTACGAGCTTCTGGATAGCGGCGACGGAGAAAAGCTTGAGCGATATGGCGATATTGTCATGTCACGACCCGATCCACAGGCGCTTTGGGAAAAAAGACTATCCCAAGACGACTGGGATAGGGCAAAGGCGCAGTTTTCCCACGCAGCAAAAAGCGCACGATGGGAGCTATCCCCCGATGTTCCCCCAAAATGGAAAATTGATTTTGCTGATTTGTCGTTCATGATACGTCCAACCGCATTTAAGCATACTGGATTATTCCCCGAACACGCGCCAAACTGGCAATGGATAAGTGAAAAAATAAAGAATGCAAAACGGCCAATCTCAGTTATTAATCTTTTTGGCTACACCGGCGGAGCAACCATCGCCGCAGCAAAAGCAGGCGCAACTGTCTGTCATGTTGATGGTTCACGCGTCGCCGTTTCGTGGGCGCGGGAAAACGCTGAACTTTCGGGGCAGAAAGATGCGCCAATACGATGGATTATTGATGACGCACGAACCTTTTTAAAACGAGAAATAAAACGAGGAAAACAATACGATGGCATCATTATTGATCCGCCAGCGTTCGGCCATGGACCAGATGGTGATCTCTGGAAAATCGAAAATGACTTTCTTCCGTTTCTCGATTTTTGTAAAAAAGCCATGAGTGCTGATCCCCTTTTCTTTTTAATCAATGGCTACGCATCAGGATATTCCGCTATCGCTTATAAAAACAACCTTGAAACGCTCATGATGGATAAAAAAGGAACAATTGAAATAGGAGAGCTCACCATACGAGAATCCGATATTAAAGAAGAGTCTTCCCGTAAAAAAGGTCGTCTTTTGCCATGTGGAATATTTTCTCGATGGAGCAACTAAAAGTTCTTTATGAAGATAATCATCTTATTGCCGTTTGGAAAGACGCTGGCGTTTTGACGCAAAGCGATCGATCGGGTATTCAGTCACTTTTTGATAAAGTAAAAATATATCTCAAAGAAAAATATAAAAAACCGGGGAATATTTTTCTTGGACTCCTCCATCGCCTCGATCGACCAGTTGCTGGTATCATTCTTTTTGCAAAAACAAGCAAGGGGGCAAGTCGCCTTTCCGAACAATTTCGCGAAAGAACATTGTCAAAAAAATACTACGCCGTAGTCGAGGGATCGTTCTTTCAAAAAAACGGTGCACTTGTTCATATGATAGAGAAAAGAGAAACAATGAACGGTGGCCAGCGAGCCAAAATAATGAAAAATAGAGGCGATCGCGCCGAGCTTTCCTACGAAACAATTCGCAGTTCAAAAGATCGCTCTCTTCTCAGAATCAATCTCAAAACAGGGAAATTCCATCAAATTCGCGCACAACTTTCCGCCGAAGGACATCCAATTATAAACGACATCAAATATGGCGGACATCAGGCTCCTCAATTCCCAGAGGACGCCGTTGCACTTGCCGCATGCGAATTATCATTCACAACAGCAACTGATAATAAGTACATTTCCCTAAGACGGCCCTATCCAAAAGAGTGGGACACGATAGTATAATGTTATCGATGAAATCCCAAATCAGCGGGATTGTGTGCGCCTGAAACCCTTTCTATTACGCCTCCGTCTTTTTCAAAAACATCCCTCATCTCAGCAACCTCATGCGCAAGCTGAACCGTTTCTTCGGGTAATTCTTTACTCTTAATACGCCCCCGAGACCAATACTCAATTACAAGCTTACTATCGCCAAAAATGTTTTTGATCCCATCTTTCCTTGCAATCACCAGTGCATACCGCAACGCCAAAAGTTCGCCATAATTATTGGTTGCTCCTGCGTTTCCCACCAAATGTTTACCGAAACGATTCAGTTCTTTCGAGGTAAGTGCCTTATGAAGTAGATTTTTTCCTTTTTCGTCGGTCACGCTTATTTCAACGCCATCACCCCTGCCGGTTCCTGCATCGAAATAAATACCCGACTCGAGCCTCTTTGCTGGAATTGCCGGCTTCGGATCATAACGAGCGCCATCATCAAGCCATCGCTCCGCATCTTCCTTACTTAGGAATCCACGATAACGAGCACTCGCCTTTCCCGAAACAATTTTTTCACATTTTTTCCAATCGTCCGTCACTCCGGTCGCACCGCCGGGTATCGTGTAGGCATAATATTTTTTCTTTGCTTTTGTCATTGATTACGCATTAAATTTTTTCACAATTTCCAAAGCGGCACACTCCGCTTCTTTTTTAGAATTAAATGTTCCACCGCCTACATTTTTATGCCCACCCGCACCAGGAAAATGCTTCTTCAAAAAATTTCCTATATGAATATTTTTTTCTTGATGATGCCATGGATTAACGCCAAAACTCAATATAAAAGAACCGTTTTTTCTTGTAATGCGCACAGCATATAAAAGATTGGGCCAAAGATAAAATGGGGCATAACGCAACAATTTAAATTTATTCTTAGGTAATGTAATAACGCCGATTACTCCATATATTTTTGAGTTACGCTTATAATATGCCAAACCAGCTCTTACTTCTTGTTGATATTTTTGAATACACTTTTTGATCATTGAATCATTGGTAATCGATCGAAGCGATTGCTCGATGAGTGCGTTAATAAACCATATATCCCTTTTGGCAACGCGAGGATCTTCGGTATATATCTCTAATTGAAGAGCAGACTCTTTTTTTTCTATCGTCTGCTTTGCAGAATCGTAACGAGCGGCATCAATCACATCAAGCCATCGTGCAAGCTCCTCAATACGCACCGAAGGAGAATATCCACCTTCTTTTTTAAGCGCATCCATTACAAGGTGGCAACACGAAAAATAATTCGGTTTCCATTTTTGAAATTTTGATTGTCTAAATTTCTTTTTCCAATCTTCCTTTCTGAACGCCGTTGAATGATGATCGAACCAAAATACCGCTTTCGGATGATACAAAAAATCAAGAACGATTACTGGATTTCGCTTTCCGCTAAAAAGCCTATGGGTTTGGAAAAAACGTTCTTTAACCCATTCATTCTGAATGCTGAAATCAACCGGAGTATAATGTCCGACGTCATCACCACGCGAACGCAAAAAATCGAGCATCACCGCTGCTGATGCTCGCCCATCAAAATCATCATGAAAATAAATATCGTAAAGCATTAAAAATTATTTTTTCTTTAATGCTTCAATCCCAGGAAGTTTTTTTCCTGCCAAAAAATCAAGCATTGCCCCGCCGCCAGTCGAAATAAAACTAAATTTTTTATCAAGGCCGTGCTTTTTGAGAAATGCTACCGTTTCCCCTCCTCCCACAATCGAAAACGCACTACGATTTTTTATAATCGCACGAGCAACAGAAGCGCTGCCATGTTCATATGCCCTTTTTTCCGTCATCCCAACAGGGCCGCTCCAAATGATTGTTTTTGCATCAGAAATAATAGTACTGAATTGTTGCGCCGTTTTCACGCCAATATCAAATATTGCATCCCCTTTCCAAACGCAATCCTGAGGAAGTATCACTTTTTTATATTTCGATATTTTTTTGAAATCCTTCTTATCGCCCGCATCATTATCGGCAATGGATTTTTGAATGTCATATCCACGAAGACGAAGCATGGTATTTGCCGAACCACCGCCCAAAAGAAACCAATCAGCTTTGTTTTTAAAATATTGAATTATGCCAAGCTTGTCCGCAGCCTTTGCGCCACCAATAACAAAAATAAGAGGTCGATGCGGCGCTTTCATAACTTTCCCAAGAGATATGATTTCTTTTTCGAATTCGAGGCCGGCATAGCTTGGCAAGATTTTTGTAATCGCGACAATCGAAGTGTTCGCTCGATGAGAGACAGCAAAAGCATCATTCACATAAAAATCAGCGCATGTCGAAAGCTGGCGAGCAAGCGACGCATCATTCTTTTCTTCACCTTTTAAGAAACGAAGGTTTTCTAAAAGAAAAATCGATCCGCGCGGAGCAGTAGTAATAATTTTCTTTATTTCTACAAAACGAAAATGGGGAATAAAGATAATTTTCTTTCCCAAAAGGCGTGAAAGGCTTTCTGCATCCCTTTTTAAATTTAAAGATTTTTCAAAACCAACCGGTATACCATTCACGATTTTTCCGCCCTGTGGTCTTCCACGATGGCTTATAATGACGATCTTTTCGCTCGTTTTCAAAAGCAATTGTATCGTCGGAAGAACTGCTCTCATTCTCCAATCATCTTTTGTATTAAAATCAAGCCTCAAAAGAGCTGTTCCCCTAAACATCTTTGAATTTGTCGTTCGTAAAAAATGAATCATATTAATTCAATAATAATAGCATATCAGATTTCAAAATTTCATTCTCGCAATCTTCTGTGAATATCCTCTTCCACAACATTTCGATCAGCGCCATATTTTATACGCGAATATTCTTTTATTTTCGAAGCGAGATTACGATCTCCGCCTCCCCATGATTTCGTGCCGATACGCATATTAAATGGATTTGAAGTTTGACCGTTAATAAGAAGTTTCACGTGAGCATTCGCATTATCAATATTCATAAGATCGTTCTGATTAAATGTCGGCGTAAATTGTTTAACAAGAAATTCTGCATCATCGGCGCCAACACGGAAAATAATCTGCGAACCGACATTGCCAAAAACAGAATCCTTAATCTTATCAATAAGCTGGGCAATAAACTGATGCGCGATGATAAGATTCAATCGATATTTTCGCGCTTCGGAAAGAATTGTCGAAATCGAATCGGTCGCAAAATTCTGGAATTCATCAATATAAAGATTGAAGTCGCGGCGCTCATTCGTAGCTGCAACGTCGGCGCGAGAAAGCGCCGCCATCAAAATCTTTCCTGTAAAAATCATTCCCAAAAGCGAAGCGTTAATATCGCCAATGCGCCCCTTTGAAAGATTAATAAGTAAAATTTTTCCGCTATCCATCGCTTCGCGGAAATTAAACGCCGACTTCTCCTGACCGATAATCGGCCTCATATAATCGTTCGAAATAAAATTATTGAACTTGGATGTGATATACGGCGTCATATTCGCAAGCGATGCTTCGCCACCAGCTTTTGCCGCTTCCTTCTGCCAAAAATCGATTACGACGGGATTGTGAATACGAGCGAGTTTCCGTGCACGATACTCAGGATCAGTGAAAACGCGCGGAACTTCGGTAAACGTCGCTGGTTCATTTGGTAGGTCCTCCATAAGAAGAAGAAGCGCGTTTCGCATATATTGCTCGAACATCGGCCCCATTGTTTCCGGTGGAAAAAGCTTATTGAAAATACTTTGAATCTCATTCACGATGAAGGTCTTTTCCTCAGGGCGATCAAAATTATAATCGAGCATATTAAGTCCCATGGGACGCTCAATATCTGCAGGATTGAAATAAATAACATCGTCCATGCGTTCTTTAGGTACAAACCCAAGCGCGTTTTCCACAAGATCACCGTGCGGATCGATTATCGCAAGCCCTTTCCCTGCCTGGATGTCTTCAATAATCATATTGCCAAGCAGCGTCGATTTTCCGGTACCGGTCTGTCCAAGAATATAAATATGGCGGCGGCGATCTTCGTCGCCCATATAAACTGATTTCAGTTGTCCACGAAAAACGCTTTCACCAAGAAGCAGGCCGTGGGTCGACAGATTCGATGGTGGTGGCGATTCTTTTGACTTCAACCACTTCACACGCGGAGTCTTTGTTGAAGATATTGGAAAATGATAAAAACTCGCAATTTCTTCCGCGGAAAGAACCATTATTTGAGAAGCATTGAATGAACGGAAAATAAAATCATCAATCAGCTTTTTTGAATTGCGGGGTTTTATGATTTTGAATTCATTTCGCTCCGGAGAACTAAATTGATTGAATCCCGCAGCAAGGCCATTCAAAATATCTTCCGCCTGAAATGACGAACCCGCCGACGCAACAAGGCGCACATTCACTTCAAAAAGAGGTTTTGCGATTTTGGATTGCAAGGCTTTCACTGCCTCTTCATCAACAATTCGCTCTTTCTTCTCTTCTGTCTCTTTTGAGGGATTTATAACGTGCCATATTTCCGAAAATGAAAACGGAAATTCGTGTTGGAAAACGCGTTTCAGTGACTCCCCCTTTTTCAAGGCGGTGATATATCCATGAAGTCGTTTTTTTGCATCTTTCTTTGCCGGATGTACCACGACTTGAATGGCCGCTCCTTCTCCGATTTCATTAATCTTCGCAAGCGCACCAATAACCGACTCAAAAGAATCGGCTCCAAGATCAGCATATGTCTTCACCGGCAAAGCATAATTTTCCTTTTGGGAAAGATAGGCCGCTGCCACGGCTCCATGCGCATTGAAAATAGTAAAATCATCCTGAACTAATGTTACACTCGCTCCGCTCCATAATCCTTGAATCTGTTTCATAGCAACTTCACTTGAAAGCTTTGGAACTGAAATATAAAAATGAATCTCTTCGCCAACATGTGGCACCGCAATTTCAAATGCAAATGGTTTTTTAAAAGCAGAAAGTCCTGAAAGAAGCTGTTCGAAATGCACCAATTCAAGCTTAAAATCCCCCCTTTCCGAACTGTCCGCTTTCTCATCGGTTCCTGTCCTCGGAATTTTAATAAGGAAAATTGACGACTGGAGTGAATCAAAAACCCTCTTTCGCGAAGCGTGGCGAAACATAAAAAAGATCGCAACACCAGCAAAAACAAGAGTAATAAGAAAAAGAATGATGTACATTAAAATAGGAATGATCTAATGAATTATCACTTAATAATCCCCCGCCTTTGTAGTTCGGGATAAAGCTTTCCCGCTAAAGCATCATGAAATACGTCCCGAACGAAAGCCGGCGATTTATCTCCTTCGGAAAGCGCCTTTTCAAGTCCATGATGGAATACAAGATCAATAAGGTATTCTATTTCCAGTTTCACTTCCGGCGCCGCGTTCTCCGCATAATTCGGCAATGGACTTTGCGCATTCGTTTGTGCCTGGGATTGAGAAGCCGATGCAGAAACGATATTGTGTTCAGGCCGCGGAAATGCACGAATCGCTTCTTTCAATAATTCTTTTTCAGAAGCATCTTTCATTTCTAATCGATCACGATGACTTTCAATTTCTGCCGCTAAGCGACGCATATCCGATTCTAGTGCTGTATATTCAAATGAAGATTTCTGATTATCCATAAAAATTCAAAGATGTTATAATAAAAACATGTCTAATACCAAAAAGTACGTGCTCTTGTTTTGTATTCTTATTATAGCAACCTTTTTCAGATTCTACCATTTAACAACGATACCACCAGGACTTTATCCCGACGAAGCGATGAATGGTAACAACGCTTCAGAAGTTATTCAAACAGGGCAATTCAAAGTTTTCTATCCGGAAAACAATGGCCGCGAAGGTCTTTTTATCGGAATTCAAGCACTTGTTCTAAAAACGATCGGACTGCATGAAGCATGGGTACTCCGTCTGCCGTCAGCAGTTGTCGGAACTATCACGGTTCTTGGAATTTACTTTCTCGCCGCAGAACTTTTCGGAACCGAAATAGGACTTCTTGCGGCGTTTTTCATCGCAACAAGTTTTTGGCATATTAATTTTTCACGTATCGGTTTCCGCGCGATTATGGCGCCGTTCCTTTTGGTGTGGGGGGTTTATTTTTTCATGAGAGCGCTCCGCGCGATTTCTTCCATGCGAGGAATGATATATGCAACGCTTGCAGGAATCATCTACGCACTCGGATTTTATACTTATATCTCCTATCGCGTCACGCCACTCCTTTTCCTACTCTTTCTTCCATTTTTTCAAAAGCATCCTGAATTCTGGAAGCGAACGATAATATTTATTTCGGTAACATTCCTCGTCTGCCTTCCTATTGGATTATATTTCCTGGGACATCCTGGCGATTTCTTCGGAAGGACTTCTCAAATTTCGGTTTCGAGTTCGCAAAGTCCATTACAAGATCTTGCATTGAATATCGCAAAAACAGCGCTCATGTTTAATGTCTCCGGTGATTATAATTGGCGGCAGAATATAAGCGGAGCTCCCGAACTTTTCTGGCCAGTAGGAATTCTTTTCCTTTTAGGAATTGTGATTGGGGTCCGCCAACTCTGGAAACAGTTTCGTGCAAAAGAAATCGTAAGCGGAGAAAACAATATGTTTCCGAACTTTTCATTGCTTTTCATCTTTGTAATGTTTCTTCTTGCCGGACTTCCTGCGGTTATTTCAAACGAGGGCATTCCCCATGCTCTTCGCTCTATTATAATGATCCCCCCGGTCATGATGCTTGCAGCAATCGGTACACTATGGCTTTATCGATGGCTTATGGCAATGCCCCGCTATCAAAATTTCACGAAAATTCTTTCATTGATTCTCCTTGCGTATATTGCCATTATCGGCGGCTATGCCAGCTACTTTATAACATGGGCACAGAATCCGAATGTACCTGAAGCATTCGCCGCAAACTATGTCGATATCGGAAATCAAATCAATGCACTACCAACCAATATTCCTAAATATGTCGTTGTAAATGCTGGCGGCGTTATGGCACGTGGACTTCCTATCCCAACAGAAACCGTCATCTTCATAACCGACTCATTCCTTCCCGATCAGGCTACCGCAAAAAATATTCATTATCTCCTTCCAAACGAAATCAGCGCGATTCCGGCTGGAACGTCGAGTAGTACAATCTTTTATATAAACTGACATGAGACACTGCGTCATTAATAGTAAATAAAAAGAGCAATACAAAATATTGTTCTTTTTATTTTGTTTCTTCTATTGTCGAACGAAACGATTGGATACTATTCTATGCAACAATCCACAGCTTTCTTTACTAATTCGCCAAGTTTTCCCATGAATCCTTTTTTCTCCGTATCATGCACATTCATCGCGTTGTCATCTATTTTTTTGATTCCTTCCGCAGAAACGAGCTTCATATTCAATCCCCAAAACAGCGAATAAAGGCTGTATGCTTTATCGAATAATTGGTAAGCCTTTTCCTTTTTTCCCATATCAAGCTGTTTTGTACCAACTTCCATAAGACGATAGCTCGCCGCAAGAAGATGTTTTGATATACACCACACCTCGCCTTCATATTCTTTTATGATTTCTTTGAGAAGCTCTTTTCGCATTTCGCGGACAGTCGTAATGAGATTATAATATTCCGTTTTTCCGGTTTTTGCACCAGAGAAAAAAAGATGTTCTTCAATCCCAACAAGATTCATAATCGCAAGCGTCAAATCTTGATCAGATGATAAATCCATCTTATCTTTCTTTTTCATCTGGTCGAACTTTTCTATAAGTTCGTTTACGCTCTTGATTGATTGCTCTTTATCCATGTCATTATAATCCCTTACCTAATAATAATATAAAAAATAAGACTTAAAAGGAGGAGTGAAACAACGGGCACAACAATTTTTTCAAACGGAAAATGAGCATGGCCACCATTTCGCTTTTTGAGAAGCTCATACCATTCCGTCCCAGCCCAAAACCCAAGACTTCCGACCACTATCCCAATAGTTAGTTTATCAACCCAAGCCCCATAAACCGCATTCGCCGAATTAGCGAGAAATCCCATGAAATAGAGCGGAATAACCACCACCGCATAATATGTAAGCGTGGTAACAATTCCAACACCCTTGAAATAGAAATTCTTTTTGTTGAACCAATTCAAGGTCCACATAATCATCGAAGCGGTGAGTCCTCCGATCCAAATCCCCGTTATCGAATCATCAACGCCAAGCCATCTTGAAAGACCGATGCCCGCAGCGACCGCGATAGTACAAAACGGACACACTGCCTTGGTGATAAAAGGACTAAATAATCCAAAAACTAAAAATGGTAATGATAAAATTTTCTTCATATTATTGAATATTTGTTTTTTGTTTGAAAAAATTAATAACTGCTTCGTCTCCAATAACGCAATGTGAACCATCCCATAAAAACGGGACACCCACTGAATCAGTGGCAACCCCACATGTTGTCGCTTTTTGAACTAATTCATTGGCATTCACGTCATCGCCAAAAACCTCTTTTTCCACAAATGAAACCTTGTTTTGAATATTATTATCTTTTATGAATTTTTCCACAAGAGCGCAATGCGAACAGCCATCACCATAGAAAAGAATGATTTTATCTTGGGCTTGGTTTTTTGCCGATGACGCGACAGAAGATGATGGCACGCCATTTTGAGAAATACTTGAAGATGAAATTTCAACGTCCGCGGAAAAAATCCCGGTCGGCGTTTGAATATTTTCTATTGCTTGTCGCGTTTTAGTTTTATCGGTAATAAGTAAAACAACCGAAAAACAAAATACCAAGAAAAATAGAATAGTTATGACAACGGTTTTTTTATTCATTGCAATATGAAAAGGTAATTAAAAAACAAAGGGAGACTTTTCCTTTTTTTAAAGAAGGGTTTTATAAAATCAAGGCTCCCTACTTCTTTCTTCTCCTCAAAAACGCAGGAATGTCCCAAGGATCGGTTTCGCTTTTTTCCTTCTCTTTCTCCTTATACTTATCCCTGTTCTTTTCATCTTTTGCCGGTTTTTCTTCTTTTGCAAAAAACGCTTCTGCCTTCATGGAGGCGGTCGATTGAGTCTCTTCGGCCATGCGAGGACGTTCCACTTCTTTTCGAACAACACGCGTATCATCACGCGAAAACGTCTTTTTCTCGAAAATGCTTTCACTTTCTTGTGATACGCCATTTCCCAAAGATCCCGTCCGACCAAACATCGGCGGTCGCTCCCCTCCATAATGAACTCCAAAAAGCGAATTCGGCTGGCTACTGCCATTAAAGCCGGTCGCGATAAGCGTTACTTTTACCTGATTTTGTTTCAAGTTTCTATCATAATATGCTCCAAAAATAATACGCGCACCAGGATCGGCAGTCTGCGAAACAACTTTTGCGATATCATTCACTTCGTTCATTTTGAGATCACGACCACCGGAAATACCAAGAAGGACTGCCTTTGCACCTTCCGGATTTGTTTCCAAAAGAGGCGAACGAAGCGCCATGTTAACAGCAGCAACAGCACGATCTGGTCCTGATGCAATACCAACGCCAACAATAGTAATACCGGCATCTTGTACGATATTTTTCACATCCGCAAAATCGACATTAATAATGCCAGGCTGCGCTACAATCTCCACAAGCCCATTCAGTGCATTGCGAAGCACTTCGTCAATTGCCTCGAATGCTTTCATTATTGGTGTATCTTTACTGATAATAGAAAAAATACGATCATTCGGAACAACGATAAGCGCATCTACTTTATCTTTCAATTTCATAAGTCCTTCCTGAGCAATTCGTTCGCGCTGTGTTCCCTCAAAACTAAATGGCTTCGTGACGACGGCAATAGTAAGCGCGCCCGCCTGCTTTGCGACTTCTGCCAAAACTGGCATCACTCCAGTTCCTGTCCCACCACCAAGACCAGCCGTGAGAAAAACAAGATCAGTATCTTTTACAAGATCAATAAGTTCAGACTTATTTTCCTCCGCTGCCTGTCGTCCAAGATCGGGATTCATTCCCGTTCCAAGTCCACGCGTCAAATTTTTTCCGATATATAATTTTTTCTTTACATTACACTGATCAAGATCTTGATGATCGGTATTGATACCAATAAAATCAACACCACGAACAAAATCTTTTGCCATGCGCGACACCGCATTGCATCCCCCGCCACCAACACCAATCACTTTCACGTTTGCGGAAAGCGGACGAAACTTTTCTTCTGTGTTCTTCTTATGAGTAGCCTTATGGATGATTTTCTTTTTCATTGTGTTCATTGTATCAAAATACTAGATTCGCGCAACATACAAAAAACCCTTGAGGAATATAGGATTTTGCCATTTTCCAAATTTCTTTCTTTCTGACTGCCCAAAAACAAGCGAATCACTGCTCTTTTTCTACGGTGTAAAATAACGGAGAAGCCTCTTTATCTCGTTCATTCCATTAAAACCAAACTGAGGCAATTCTGCTTGTGCCGATTTTTCTCCATAAATTCCCCATAACGCAAGACCAAATGCGCATACAAACTCTGGATCCTCAAGCGCCTCCTTAAGCTCCCCTCCTTCATTCTGCCATTCATCAGTCAAGCAACATCCTATCTGCGAAGACAACTTTACTTCTTGTCGCACTAAATCAACAAGTCCCGGCATTTTTGCACCACCACCAACAAGGACAACGCCTCCAGGTAAATTGCCATACTTCCCCGCGGTCCTTAATTCGTTGTTAACAAAATCAAAAATCTCTTCAAGTCGCGATTCTATAATTTCTGCAACAAAGCGAAGCGATACCGATCCCTTTGCTTCGGTCACAAACTTTTTCAATTCAATAGAGTCTTTTGCGCCAACTTCTTTCGCAAGTGCGCATCCGTAATGAAGCTTGATGCTTTCCGCAGCGTCCACTGGAATTTTCAAACCAACGGCGATGTCGCGAGAAACATGTTCTGCTCCAACTGGAAACTTTACCGCAAGCACAAGTTTATTTTCTTCATATACCGCAAGTCCCGTTGTCGCAAATCCGATATCAACAACTGCCGTTCCTAACTCTTTTTGCTTCCTACTCAATGCCGCACGCGCTGCAATAAGTGGAGAGAAAACAAGCCCGCCCACTTCGCCGCCGGCAAGCTCAACAGAATGGATTAATCCTTTTACATGTGGCGAAAACGCATCAATGATAAGACTCTGCACTTCAAGACGACTTCCTGCAAGACCCATCGGATCAGCAATATCCCCCATCCCGTCCACCATAAATTCTTTCGTGAGCGTGTGCACAATCATCCGATTCTGCGGCAGATTTACTGCTTGACTCGCACGCACCGCGCGATCAACATCCGCTTGATAAATTTGCGCATCAGCACTTGAAACCGCAACAATGCCACGCGAAGATTGTGTCTTCGCTTCCGATGTTCCAATGCTTATAAAAATATTTTTAAGCGCCGACTTTGAAACTTTTTCTGCGCCAGTAAGCGTTCGTCGTATTGCCTGTGCCGCCTCTGGAAAATCAACAATTGCTCCTTTCCGCAAACCAGCCGATGGTTCTTTCGCAGCATACAAAAGCGTCGCACGCCCATTTTCTTTTCGGGCAACAACAATCTTTATCGAAGAGGTTCCGATATCAAGTCCTGTAATAATATCTCCATGAGCGTTGCCTTTGAACTTCATGAATGAATTATATCAAATAAAAAAGATTTTGAAAGTGCAAAATTATTCTACTCTGTCACCTCTCAAAATTAGAAAACAAATAGCCATCCAAGATAGATAGCTATTGAGACAAAAGGACATTAATTCTTTTTCCCCGAAGACAACTTATTAAGATTTTTCAAAACTTTTTTCTCAAGTCGTTCCATTTTTTCGGCAGAAACTTTTCTTCCATGAGAGTGGCCAAGAAGATGCAGAATACCATGCGTCAAGAGTGGCGCTATCCGCTCCGGCGACTTTTTTATGATATCTTCGTTTAAATAAATTTCACCGATGTATTTCTTTTTGGTTTCTGGATGCGGAAATGAATTCGGCTCCGGGAACGAAAGAATATTCGGTTCGGTTTTCTTTTTTATGAATTGTGCTTTCAGACGCGCGATGTCAGCGGTTTTGAGTAAAAAAATATCGAGGGTAGCCCCTCGAACACCAAGTATCGCTAATATCTTATCAGTAAGAAAAGAAAGACTATCTACGCCACACATAAAATAATATTATTGAGCAATCTTCTCCTTTATAATTTCGCCAACAATTTTTCCGTCGGCGCGGCCCGCAAGCGCCTTCATGGATTCGCGCATAAGAGAGCTGAAATCAGTAAACCCCTTTGCAATAGTTTCATCTACCACTTTCGCTATTGCTTCGCGAGAAAGCTCCTCGGGAAGATATGTCTGAATAATCGCGAGACCGGCGCCTTCTTTTATGACAAGATCGTCGCGATTCCCCTGCTTGAATAATTCGATTGATTCCTTCCTTTTCTTTGCCTCTTTTTGAAGCACGGAAATTGTTTCCGTATCAACCAATACGGCACCAGCTTCTTTCATTTCTTTTTCTTTCTGGGCAGCATTAAGACTAGAAAGAATAAAACGCAATGTTTCGAGGCGATCTTTTTCGCCCGACTTCATTGCCGACTTCATGTCTTCCCTGATTTGTTCGTAGAGAGTCATTTTACTATCATCGCTCCCCGACACCCTGGCCGGCGCAAGCAGAATCCTTTTAAATTATAAAATTCCAAGCTTCTTCTGTCGCTCAACTTCCTTCTTCTTCTCGTCGCGATGAATCGCGGTAAGCTTTCTCTTTGCGCGACTCGTAACACGCGTATAAAATTTCCTTCGGCGCATTTCGCGCAAAATACCGCTCCTCTTCACCCTTTTCGTAAAACTGAAAAGTAAGGAGTTTCCCGATTCGTTTTCCTTTTTTCGTACTTCAATAGCCATGGGAGAAAGTATACCGCAAAAAGGTTTTTTGTCCAGCGCAATCTGCAATCTCCAAACATTGCCCCGAGACCAACGCTTCCGTCCCTCGTTTTTCTTTAAAAAATAAAAAGCTCCGCAAGCGCGAAGCCTTTTGTTTGCGGAGCTGGTGGTGTTTTAGGGGAAGATAATCATTCCTGTAAAGGTGATCGATGCAACGACAATTAGTCCCTGCATCAAGAAAATCGGCATGTACGTAAATTTCTTCGTCAATATTCTTTCTGTTAATAATGAAAGAATAAATACAACGAATGCCGTACATAAGCCAATGCTTACATAGCCTATTTTTACTGCTGGCAATGCACTTAGTAGCGTAAGTAAGCAAATAATGACCATTCTATATTTTTTCACTATCCAAATCTCCTTCTCCCTAATGCCAAAATATTTTTTATTTGCGAAAGGGAATATGGGTACCATTTCAAAAACACATTTTACAAAATCTGTTAGTTGTCTGTTTTTAAATGGATTCTACACTCAGTTACTCAAATGCCCATATTTCCTTTCACAAACTACTTATGATGAACTTTCGATAATATAGCATGTTTATAATACTTTGTCAAGCGGCTGGCACTACTCAGAAACCATCAAAAATATCCCCCTCCGTCATCCTGGTGACGACCAGGATCCGTGCACCTCGTCGAAGACTCCTGGCACTCCGATTTTGTAACGCGCTTCGCGCTAACAAAATCTAGTCGCTTCCAATCTTAAAAAAAGAAAGCGTGGATCCCGGCCTCCGCCGGGATGACAAAATTGAGACAATTTTATCGAATGGGAAACACGAAATTTTAAGATAGAGATTAATCCTAGATAAATTGCGAAAACGTGATTTTCCAGAATAACCTACGAAGCGCAGGTCATTTCCAGCCCTGATTCAAAACTTTCATTCCAACCTGATCCTGAGGCACCTGAATAATACCACCCGGAGTCTGTTGTGGAACGCTTACTTGCGTCTTACGATATTCAACGGCGATATCGAAAAAATTCGAAAGATCAGTACTTTCAATATATGCCGCCTTGTAGTCATGTCGATTCTGCACCGCATTCGCGCCAAGCTCGTTTTCCGGATTCCATGTTTTTCCAAACTCAAGTTCTTTGTCATATTCCGCGTAAAGATCTTTCATTATCTTCGCAAGCGCCGCATCCGCATTCACCACCGTCGTAAGTCCCAGGTCCTCTCTCGCCTCTTTGCGACCGATAAAATATTGGTGAGAATATAATTTTTCTGTAAAATAATCGACAATAGAATCAATCTCCTCCTCTTTTAAAGAAGTCTTATGACTCTTCAATAAACGTTTCGCAAGCATCCTAATAAGATTATGAATACGATTCACATTACCAAGCGCCAACGGATGAATCTGCGGATTCGCATCGATAAGTTTCAAAAAAACATGTGAAAGTTCCTCATCGTTTTTGATATTGAATTTGTTTTTTGCAAGATCGAAATATGCCATCACGTCTTCGACAGAAATCGGAATTCTGTTTTGTGGATTTGTTGGATCGGTCGGATTGAAAATATTTGCGGTCGACGGATCAATCGGTGAAAGCTCAGAAAGATCACTCATCACGATTTCATCCGCACCGAGGGCAATCATCGTTGCCGCACTATGTGCCTTATATGGCACGAGTACCGAAAACTTATCGCAGTACTCGCGAATCATCGAAACCAAACGCCATGGCACCATCGTGTCACCGCCCGTACTATATAAGAAGAAATCAATATTCTGCGTTTTTCCGATCGTCTGAAGCTGGTTGCTTATATAAGGAATAATATCCGGCGCAATACGCGCGCTAAACGGCCCTTGTCGATCGCTTGTAAGGTATGTAATCACTCGCGAAGTCCTCGTTTTTTCGATTTGTTGAATGAGTTGTTTTTTATCCATAATCTATGTTTATCACAATTCTGAAAGATTTTAAAGCGGTGACGCTTATAGTGACCTCTCTCTTCGCTTGCCTATGGCGAGCCACGAAGGATTATTTTTTTATTTTACAAAATAAAAAAATAAAAGGGGCCGTCCGTCCTAAAAGGACAAACGGCCCAAATACTTTAATGTGGACAAAAGAAGGTCACTGATCCTAAGTTTGATTGAGCTCGATATATTTCTCCGGCTGTATACGCCATTTGATCACCATCCATACCAATGATCGAAGAAAGACTTTTACATTCCCGACTCAATTTGTCACCAGGAAGGTCACAATGGAGATAGCTCGATGATACAAACCGTTCGGGATGCGTAATACACATCGAAAGTGCCCCAACTGAATGCGCGCCAAATTCATTATAGCTAAAATCCAAACGCGTCTGTCGCACCGCATAACCCCGATACAACAAACCAAACTGGGCGCCGACAATAAGAATCTTGTTTCCGCCCTGCTTGATTGAAAGCTTTTCCAGTGCCTTCTCCGTTCGCGGATCAAGATGAAGACTGTCACACGTCTTACCCAAACACTGTCTTGATTATGTGGTTTCCAACTTTTCATAATTTTGATAGAATAATACCATTATGGATCTTAAAAAAATACTTATCGTCTTTGCCAGCATCGCGGCGATTCTTGGTGTCGCAGCAATCTTCGTCGTTTTTTATAATCCGAACATCTCTGTAATTCCCGGCAACACCACATCGTCATCTCTTTTTTCAGTTATGAAAAATAATGTAAGTAGTACCATAAAAGGAATTGGCAATGCCTTTTCCGGAAATCAATCTTCAACGACGGCCACGGAAAATCAATCAACTACCGCAGCCATCACGCAATTCTCAAATACCTATGCATGGCCCTATCCCCTACAATGGACCGAAGGAGAATCGACGCTTGTGATTACCAGCGCCGCCATTCAAGAAAATAAACTTACGCTTGGAGTCGTAGTACATATCGGAAATACATCGGAATGCGTTCCGGCAAATATCGGTCTCGTAATCGATGAATCGGGCAATCTTGGAACTCCAACGCCATCGCAGTTTTCTTTCCCAGATACGAACAGCTGTAACGGAACTGCAAATATGACCTATGATCCGCAAATCATTTCTTTTACACTGGATAATACCATTACTCCCCCGCTCCTTCTCACAACCGGTGGCGCATCAAATATTTTCTTTGAAATTGCAACAACAACCAGTGGCGGCATAAATATTTCTCTGCCGGCAACAACCGACTAGATTTTCTTAACGACTGGGATTTCTTAGTGAGGCACGAGCTTAGAAATCCGAAATGCCCGTGGTGCGACGAAAGAGCTTAGAAAATCAGTCGTCCCGGCGGAGGCCGGGATCCATACTTCCAGTCTTTGTATTCTCTTTTTCTGCCTCTTTCGCCTCTTTCGCCTCTTTCACACTTGCCGACAAAAAAAAGATGCGCTATCATTTCAAAGATTCCGCGATAGCTCAATGGTAGAGCGGCGCCCTGTTAAGGCGATGGTTCCTGGTTCGAGTCCAGGTCGCGGAGCCATATGGGATGAGCAGAGCCAAAAGCTCTGCTTTTCTCTTTATCTACGGGCTCTTTTGGCGGTTCGAAAGTATTTTTATCGGTGTTTTTCTCGGATAAGGCTTCATTTACGGTGCCGAGTATGAGATCAAAGGGTTTTTGGTATGAAATCTCGATATTCTTTCCGTTTATCTTTGGGTTCGAAAATAAAAATGAGAATAGCATTCGTTTCTGTTCGACTGTTCGTCTTGGGTTCAAATAAATCTCCCTAGCTTGTTTTGCGATCTCAAGCACTGTTACGCCCATCTCAAAATATTTAAGGCTGGCGTTACGATGTTTATTCAAACTATCAAGTACGCAGTCCTGCTCTTTCTTGTATTGCTCGAGTTTTTTGTTGTAAAACTCGGCACTGATCCGGCAATCGATCTTATCGTCATAAAGTTTATCTATTCGTTGAGTCGCTATCTGATATTGTCGTTCGAGTTCGGCCGAGGACTTTTCTCTAAAAGCTATTTCATCGGCATGACCCTCTTTTAAAGCTTCCTGAAGCCACGAGAGCATGCGTTCTACCCGTTCGTCTTTATGAGTTACAGCCATTATGGAGTCGGCTATTTGAATATCTATATTCTCTTGTTTAACCCAATCTCGTTGCGAGCAGTTCTTATAATGGTTGCAGTGGCCATACCAGTGACCTTTTTGTATCTCCCACGTTATCGTGCCTCCGCATTCGCTACAGCGGAATACGCTTTTAAATAGCGAATTGTGTTTACGTGCTCTCGGTGCCCCATAGCTATGCAGTTTATCTTGCACTTGCTGGAATAGTTCTTTAGTTATAAGCGGTTCGTGATTGCCTTTGGTGATCTGATTTTTCCACCGGTTCATTCCGTAATAAAATGGATCGCCGATAAGCTGATGAATTCTGGCGTGGCTTACTTTGTGATCAGTTCGGGACCGGAGGCCTTTGTCGTACATCGTATTACAGAGGGTCTTGGTTGAATGTTGGCCTGAGGCATAAAGCTCAAACATCTTTTTTATAAGCGGTGCTTTTTCCTCATCCGGTACGTGAATTTTGTGTCCCTTGTCACCGATTGTTTTATATCCAAGCGGTGGCTTGGTCGGAAGCCAGCCTTGCGATAGCTTTTCTTTTTGTCCCTTCTTTACGTTTTCAGAAAGGAGTCGGATGTAGTATTCGGCCGTGGCTACTTTTACTCGCCACATAAACCATTCGTGTGATTTAGAGTCTTTATGAAGTGTACAGCTTTCTTTGACCAGATGAATGGTATGCCTTTCATCGGCTAGTATCCATTCATCGATTACCGGCACGTCAGAAAAGTTACGGGTTAAACGGTCTGTAGTTTCCACGAAGACCGTATTGATTTTGGCCTTGGTCACGTATTCCATCATTTCGTGGAATATTTTTCTTTGGATTTTTCCGGCCGCCGATTCTTGAATGGCAAAAACTTTTACAAGCTCATAGCCGTTTCGATCGGCGAAGTCCCGCAAAAGTTTCTCTTGAGCTGGCAGTGAGTAGCCAGTGTCCTCTTGATCTTTGGAGGAGACACGGGCATATCCTACGGCTCGCATCGATTCATTTTCGTTTTGCATTGTCATAGTCATATTTATTGTTAATTTTTATAAGGTTCGAAATCGACTTTTGGTCTCAAGACACAACATACGCTAATTTTTCGAACAAGCTAAGCTCGAGTTGCCCACAGTGGATTTCTGTTGTCTTTTCCTAGCACTTTCCAGTATTCTCGCAATACTGTCGCTATCTCGCCGATAATCGGCGTTATCGTAAGGATCATCACTGCCCATGGTTCTTACTGGACCCAGTACATAATCCAAAATAGCTTTAACAGCTCTGAATTTCATGACATCGCTTTTGGCACCCATAAGCGAGACCAGAATATTGGCCGCAATTACCGAATGTCTCGCCAGCACGGTATCAGTCTCTTTATCGCGTACACGGTTTCTTTCTTTTTCGTATTGGTCGTATTCCTCTTTGAGTAAACCGTCAGACCTAAACCACCGTTTTACACTGACATGCGACACTTTAAGCATTCGAGCGATCTCCAAATAAGTAAAATCGCTATATTTTAAGCGGATTGCATTCTGATATTTTTCGTTTTTTATATCTACATTTTTAGCCATTTGGGTATCATTTAGTATCTTTTAACGCTTATTTATTTCCTGTTTTTTGCTCAATTCGTTGCCGTTTACTGCGGTTTCCCATATTTATTAACGTCTTGAATTATCTTTAAGGGTCATCTTTGCAATCAGTCCGGCTTTCATCTCGTTTAATTTCTTGATTTGGTTTTGGCCGTTAATTTCTTTATAATTTTCTTTAATTTCTTTTAAACCCTTAACTTCTATATCATCGCCGTCGTATGCGGTCTGCTTACCTTGCCGTCCGGCTTTTGATGTAGATTGGTTTCCGTTCTGCGTCAGATGTAGGACGGACAGCAAAGTGATCCCTCGGGGCTTGAACTTGGCGTCCTCGCCCCGGGTTTTAGTGATCGCTATAAATGTCCATTCTTCGAGCTTGTCCAAGCATTTTTTAATCGTCCGCCAATCTTTTAGGCCAGAGTAAATCCGAAGCGTCTTATTGGATGCTTCTATGGTTTGACTGGCCTTGTTTGAGGCAATCTCAGTCAGGGCACAATACACATTTCTCAGATTGCGATATGCGTCATCGCTCACATACTTATCAATCCATTGCTGTCGCATGTACCGCAAAGCCGGCTTATCTTGATAAGCGAACGGTGCTTCTCGGTAATCTCGGACCTTATGCTTTTTGTCGTTCTGGTTCATAGTCATGTTGCACTATTGGCACTTCAGCTTTTTCGTTATCCTCGCAGTAGCACTGCAATAGCGTGTCGTAATAACCGAGAAGATTAAAAGCGACCTCATGTAATTCCTGATCGCTTACTTCTTGGCCAAAGTCCTCTTTAAGAATCACGCGGAGTTTCTCCAGCGTTTCTGGTTTTAATTTCACAGGTCTTAGTTCTCGGCATAAATCCGTACTTTGACCTGTTTAATCTGATTGAAGAAGGCTTGGGGTTCGACTTGAAGTTCACGACTCCAATATCGCTTCACCAGAGAATCCAGTTCCGGGCTCTTGCCGAAGCAAAAGAGCACCTTGTACGGATTTCCTCGATCCACGACCTCAAGAGAATCAGGAATGAATAATAAAAGCACCGCAACCAATGCCAGGTCAGCGGTTTTATAAAATTGATTGTCCATATGTTGGCATTTTCATAATCATTAACTATTTCCTCTCACACATATTCAGTTTGCCAGTTGGTGTCTGTCTCTTGGAATAATGTTCGGGTGTAGTTAGACAACAAAAAAGAGCCCTATTTCAGGCTCTCTTATCGAAGTTATTAACTACACCGACTATTACGCTACAGTATTTTTATTTTGTACTGCGGATTCAGCTTGTAGCCACTGCCATCTCGACCGCAAATCAAATCTGATATGCCGATTCGATCATTGGTTTTCCTATTTATTTCCAATTTGGAATTTCTGATAGCTTGATTGGTGGTGCCGACCATTTCGGCCAGCTCGGCCGTCTTGATATAGCCCTTGGCCGAGCATAAAACTTTTATCAGTTTCTCTCGCATTTTCTCTTTACTCATCGGGTAACATTTTTTATTGTCTGAATCTAAATAAAGATCACCGTCCGGAGACAAACAGAGTAGCGTTTGTTTTGCTTTATTCACTTTCTGTTTGGACCGTATCTTTTGGCTTTGTTCGTAAAAACCTTTAGCCATTTCTCTGCCGATTTGAACAAGATCTCGCTTGCTTAATTCTTGCAGTTCGTTTTTTAAACCAGCGATTGTCTTGTCGGTTTCTTTTTTGTAATTATCAAATTTAGCCTCGGTTTTGTTTAATCTATCTTTTAATTCGGTAAATTCGGCACTGTATTTATTTACAATCTCGTCCGGATTCTGAACGCCATTATTTTGTAGTGCTGTTCTTGCGGTGTCCTTTATGACACCCATTGAAAAATGGTAAACGGGACCGACTCCCACAGTCCGTTTTATGTTGAATTTATGTTTGGTGGCCAAAGAGGCCTTTTTCATTTTCATAATCATATTTTTTAGTGAATTGAACCCATTTTATGCCCTCCATTCACTAATCTTTGGATGCTTGCGGACATAATCGCATATAGTTGGTTATATCGATCAATTGAGTCCACAAGTGTATTATGACAAAAGACGGCGATTTTGACAATGAAAAGCAGAAGGGGTAAAATGATACCAACGACTAATATAATTTTATGAACGAAATTGAAAAACTTTTCACGATAGAGGAAATTGCCAAAATTTTGAGAGTACATACTCGTACCGTTACCCGCTATATTGAGTCGGGCAGATTAAAAGCATCCAAGCTTGGTGTTTGGCGGATTAAGCAATCCGATCTCAATGCTTTTTTGGATGAAACGAGTAATGTAAAAAATAAAAAGAAGAATTAGATTATGCCAAAAATAAAAGATATTCCAAAAATAGATCGTCCTCGAGAGAGGTTCCTCAAAAAAGGATCAGAAGCACTTTCAAAGAGTGATCTTTTGGCGATTCTTTTAGGTAGTGGCATTAAAGGTAAAAATGTTAGACAACTATCAGAGCAGATTATTAAAAAGTTTGGCAAGAATTTTTTAAACATCAAAGTTGAAGACCTTTTGGAAGTCTCCGGTATTGGCCAAGCTAAAGCCCTGCAGATGGTTTCCGCTATTTCGTTAGTAAAAAGATTTTATGATGAAGAAAAGGGTGGTGACACAATCATCAAAAATCAACAGGACGTTTTATCTTTAACATACGACCTACGAGACAAGAAAAAGGAATATTTGGTTTGTCTTTATCTTAACGCTAGAAATGGTTTGATAAAGAAAGAAATCGTAAGCGTAGGCTTGTTAGATAAAAGTTTAATACATCCGAGAGAAATTTTTCATCCGGCCGTAGAGCTTAACGCCGCCAGTATCATTTTAATTCACAATCACCCCTCAGGAGACTCATCTCCCAGCGTAAAGGATATTGAGATAGTGAAAAAAATATCCCAAGCTGGAGAAATAATGGGTATTTCTGTAATTGATTTTATTATTACGGCTGAAAACGGAAGCTGTAGTTTTTTTGAAAAATTAAGCAAGGATAAAAAGACCATTGATTATGTTGCCGACGGCATTCAAGGGACTTTATTCAATCTTTTAGAGCTTGAAAAGCCTGCGTATGAAATAAGTGCCGAGAAAGTTCAGGAAAATTACTTCTATATCCCACAGGTAAAAAAGAACTATCTGCAATTACAAAATCGCCGATATATTGGTAGCAAGCATAAGCTTATCGAATGGATATTTTCTGTAATCAATAAAGAATGTGAAAAAGGTAATTCCTTTGCCGATATATTTGCTGGGACCGGGGTGGTTTCGGCTGTCGCGGCTAGGCATTATGATGAGATTATACTCAACGACTTTTTGCATTCTAATTACGCTATTTACCAAGCTTTTTTTGGCAATGGTGAATGGGATAAAAATAAGATCGAAAACATCATAAAGGATTACAACAATATTGACGGTAATGACTTAGAGAATAATTATTTTTCCACAAATTTTGGTGGTAAATATTTCAGCCACAACTCAGCTAAGATCATAGGATTTATTCGAGAGAATGTTGAGGAAAATAGAAATAATTTAACTGATAAGGAATACTATATCCTTATTGCTTCCTTACTATATTCCATTGATAAGGTTGCTAATACCGTTGGTCATTATGATGCGTATTTTAAGAAGGAACATGTTGAGGATGGATTTTTTATGAGACCCATTGATCCGATCGAGGTAAAAAATGTCACAATTTTTAAAGAGGATACCAATCTTTTGGCCAAAAAAATCAAAGCCGATATTGTTTATATTGATCCACCTTATAATTCAAGACAATATAGTCGTTTCTACCATGTCTTAGAAACTTTAACGAAATGGGATAAGCCAGAATTATTTGGTACCGCCCTTAAGCCACAAGAGGAAAATATGAGTGATTATTGTCGAGTTCAAGCAAAGGATAGACTTGCTGAGTTGGTTAATGATTTGAACGCCAAGTATTTGGTTGTGTCTTATAACAATACTTACGACTCAAAAAGCAATTCATCCAAAAATAAAATCACCCTGCAAGAGATTAAAGATATTTTGTCGGCGAAAGGAAAAACTAAAGTGTTTGAAAAAGATTATAGACACTTTAATGCCGGTAATACCGATTTCAAAAATCACAAGGAGTATTTATTCGTAACCACCGTAAACCATGCAAAATAAAATCAAAAGATCTCCGCTGTTTTACGTAGGAGATAAATACAAATTAATGAAGCAGTTGGTTGATTTATTTCCTCAGGAAGTAGATACCTTCTACGAGCCATTTGTTGGTGGTGGCACGGTCTTTTTGAATATCAATGCAAATAAATATTATTTAAACGACAACGATAAAAATCTTATCGATATACATAAATTCCTTGTCGGCAGTTCGGGTAACCCAGATATATTTTTTAAGAATGTTGAAAAGATAATAAAGAAATATCACCTATCCCGATCGTACAAAGAGGATATAATTCCAGCTTCTCTAAAAAAGGAATGGAAGAAAACCTATTTTGCTAGATTCAATAAAGAGGGCTATGAAAAATTGAGAGTTTGTGTAAACAAGCACATAAAGAATGATCCTCTGATTCTGTATATCTTACTTATTTATGGTTTCAATCGAATGTTGCGGTTTAATGGTGGTGGTAAATTTAATCTGCCGGTCGGTAATGTTGATTTCAATAAAAATGTTGTTAACGCTCTGAATGGTTATTTTGATTTTGTGCAGGATAAAAAGATGACTTTAAGCTCAAAGGACTTTAGAGCTTATTTTGCTAATCGGAAATATTCCAAGAACGATTTTGTTTATCTGGACCCACCCTATCTAATAACGGCAAGCGAATATAACAAGCGGTGGGATCAAAAAGCCGAAGCCGACTTACTGAAGATGATTGATGATTTGGATAAGAAAGGCGTAAAGTTTGCCCTATCGAATGTAACCCACTATAACGGAAGCAAAAATGATTTACTGATTGATTGGATGAAAAAATACAAGACGCATAAAATAGAGAGCAATTATATCAGCTATCACAATAACGGTAAGAAACAGATCAAGGAAGTGTTAATTACCAATTATTAAATATATGAAAACAAAAACAAGAGAATCAGAATATAAACCATTATTATTTACTACTACACTTAGAAACCCAGAAAGGCTTAAGTGGTTTTTGGGAGTACTTAAAGATTACAACGGAAAAGTGCTTGACGATCAGTTAGCTGAGGAGATCTCCGGTGAAGTTATTCGGTTTGGATTATATAAGCCAACTAACATAAGTGCCGTTGTAAAGAATAAAATTGAAACAAAAGAGCCATTGTCCGATTCTGAAGTGAAAAAGGTTCTTGAGGATAATCCACAAAATCATAAAGAAGCCGGTTTCAGTAAGGGCTGGGCTTCTCGGTTTGATACTTGGTTTAAGATTGCCAAAGAGCTTGGTTTTGTTTATTACAAAAACGGAGAAAAGATAAGATTTTCTGATATCGGATTAAAATTGGTTGATAACGAACATCCAGAATTTGAACAGCAAGCTTTTTTGAATGCCTTTGTAAAATATCAAAGTAACAGTCCATTTAGACGCGTACTTAATGAAAACGCACCGCTGATTTTATTATTGAGCGTGATCAATAAAATAAATGCTGATAAGGATTTAAACGGGACCGGAATTTCAAAATTAGAATTACCTTTGGTTATATTCTGGAAAGATAACGACGCAGAAAAACTATACAAACTTATAAAGAAAATTAGAAAAGAACACGGCTATACTCCGAGCTGGGAGGTTATTGTTGATATTTGTGTTAATCAGATCATGGCCGGTGATTTCAAGAAGTTCAATCCGAAGTCAATAATGGTTGACTATCCCGATGAATTCATCAGAAAGATGAGACTGACTGGATTGATCTCGCTAAGAGGTGCCGGACGTTTTATTGATATAAACAGAAACGAACAAACAAAGGTTGATTATGCTTTAGCCACTTATTCTGATTATAAAAAATACGCGACAGAAGAAGAATATTTTAAGTACATGTCGGCCGTGGATGAAAATCTCATCTCGTTTGTTGCCAAGCCAGTAAGTGTTGGCGAGAGGGATGCCTTTTTGGCCAAGTGGGTCGGTATTTATTCTTGGAATAAAATTAAGGACGAGATGCTGAATCTGGCCAAGAAAAGATTGACTAAGGATGATGTTTTGAAATATCTATCAAATCCAGTCAGATTAGAGTTCCTTGTCTCTTTGGCAATTAAATCTAAGTTTCCAAATGTTAAGGTAATACCAAATTATCCTTATGATGACGAAGGGCTCCCAACATCAACAGCCGGAGGTGTTGGAGATAAAGGTGATATTGAATGCTTTGAGGATGTTAAGGGAATACTGGTCGAAGTCACTATGTCAGAGGGTCGCATGCAAACCATGATGGAAGTTTGGCCGATCTCAAGACATTTAGGAGAATTCCAAAAAGGCACAAAAGATTCGATGTGCTATTTCGTGGCCCCTAGCATATTTAAGGACTCCGTAATGCAAATAAATTACGTTAAGGAAAAAGAGAATCTTTCGATCTTGCCAAAAACAATCGAGGAATTTTTGACTCATATAGAAAGCAGAGATGTTTTGTACTCTGTGTCCTAAACGGATTCGTGACCAATTAAAGTTATATGGGAATATTCAGATACAAAATTTTAACGGCGAAAATAAAAACTCTTTTTAAGAGGAAAGATCGATCGCTTATAGACGTAGCCAACAGAGAGAAGAAGGTCAATAAACAATTAAAACCGATCCTTATTAAAGGGCACGATCCTTTATGGATGCCTTCTGTTTTATCTTTCTTAAAAATATTTTTTACGATGTTATTCTTTTGGATAATATCGCATCCGGAATACTTTTATAGATACATCCTTTCACCGATAAATTCTTTTCTCTCAAAAATTTCTATTTATAGTCATGTTGTTTCTTATTTAGGCAGGTTTGTCCCTAGTATTTCCATACCAAATATAAGTGCTAATTTTGATCCAGTTGCTATTCATACCGGTATAGGCGCAGTTTTAATTGGATTGGCATTCTTTGTTGCACAAAGTTTAGCCGACAAAAATGATCCAGAAAAAGGCAGGGTTTTATTGTATAAGAGTTGGTTTTTCCCTTTGTTAATGGCAGAAGTGATGGCCTTCTTTTTCTTTATCGGCAACACAAATATTTTAGGTTTTATTCCAGTGATTGCCATTGCCCTATGGACTATGTTTTCACTAGGTAGTGTGATCGATATTCTTGTAAGAGAGTACAAGATGGAAGAAGCGAAAAAGGAGGTGCTTCTAAGTGTCACTAAGAAAAATTTTATTCGAATCTTAGACAAAGAAATTACCCAGAGGATTGGTAATAATTTCCTCTATAAAAAATACGAAAACAGTGGAGTACTAAACGCTAACCCATTCGGATTTTGGGGTAATAAAAAAGAAGTCATTGCTATAAAATCGCAAAAGAGCGGAATAATACTTGATATAAAAATTCACGATCTCGAAAAATTAGTAACGATGTTAAGCAGGGTGGTAAATGAGAATACTCCTGCCGAAAATGCTGACCATACCAGTATCGGAAGCACCAAAGCCAAACAGGAACCAATTTGTTATTTGAAGCCACTGCTCGGATACAAAATAGAAGCAGGAGAAGCACTGTTCGAAATAAAGAAAAGCGTTGCTGACCGTATAGATATTAAGAGGCTGGCAAAAATTGCTCGTGATGTGTTTGTAATCAAAAAAGATGACTCAGAAACTGAGGCGCGCATTGAAATTTCAAAATTGAAGGATAGGTGCATACTAGCCATTAACAATCAACAAACTGGAGACCTAGAAAAAATAATCAAGCTGTATGTAGATTTGGTCAAGGAATTTTTTAAATATTTCAGCTTGTATCACGGTGGTTGTTTTTCATCAGAACAAGCCAAACAAGAGAGAGGATCATTTTTTGATAAATTGAAGCCATTAGATTGGTTGTCAAAAGATATCTGGGAAATTTTTGAGAGAGGGATAAATTCGGAAGATATAAATATTATTAGAGATGTTGCCTATCTGCCGATTTTATTAGTCCAACAGGCTATTGAAAGTAAGGATCATCTAATTTTCCAAGAATTCATATACTTTTCGCGAGTTCTCTACGAGAGAGCCTATGAACTCTCAGAGAAAGGAAAAAAGAAGGAAGCGGATATAATGTTCGATCGAACATGGCGCTACTTAAAAGAACTCTCCACATATCATCTTGAGTCAAAGCTAAAAGAGGAAGATTATCCCGAACAAGATTTTAAGGATTACTACATACAGATACTTAAGACATTTCAGGAATTATTAAAATCGTCTTTTGATAAAAAGGACTTACATAATTTTGAGAAATTCCTATCAGTTGTCTCGGATTTGTTTAATCGTCTAGATAGACCGTATTCCGGTTTTACGGATACAGAAAAACTCTATGATTTTCTCTCTGACAAAAGACTAGAGATGCTTTTTGGCCTCGCAAGTTGGATATTGTCGATACTTAAAAACACCAAAGACTCTGAGACTAAAAAGTTCTACGACGCTGTGCAGAGTAGATTGCCAACGAAAATTGAGGAATTCACTGAAGTATTTTTACGCGCTCACGATTTTAAGACTGAAGATTACTGGGGATGGGACTGGTGGGAATCAAGGCCGGACGAGGGAGTTCACACTATCAACGTGCTTGAAAAGCTTGAGCAGTTCTTTGTGATTAGGTTGCTTTCATTATTACGCTCAAGGAACGATGCTGATATAGAAAAAATAAACCTGCCTCATAACAGGGACTTAGCATTTCTTGCTGAAGGGACAAGAGATGCAATGAAAACTATTGATGACATAGAAAAAAATCCAGATAATTGGAAGTTTGCTTTAGACGACGAATCTATGAAAAAGTGCTCGTCATTGCGAGGGTTATTTAAAAGAGCTCACGAGCAACAAGAACAAGATGATCTAAAAAGAAAGCGAGAAGCAAGTATTTCGAAAGTTAAGGTTGAAAAATTTAAGGAATCTTTTATTGAAAATTATGAACAAAGTCATCCGATAAAAAAGCTATTCAAAAACTTGAATCTCTTTTCGGATAAGACGGCTAAAAAAGCCAAGCCAGAAATAAAAAAGATGGGGGTTAATACGATGTTTGATAAGGCCGCCTTTTTTGGCGAAGATGTGGCCTGGCATGTTCATTACGTAGGTATTGATGAGGCTTTTGGATTTGGCAGGAGCATGGCTTATGGTGAGAACGATCAGGTCTTGGAAGAAATCGCAAACAAGGCAACAGTAATAACAAAAGATAAATTTGAGAGTACGCTCGGCGAAATAAAAGTATCGAATATAGTCCTTATTGCTACGAATCATGCAATATGGAGATTCTTTGAGAGAGCGGATACCAATTGGATACCGAAATGGCACAGAGAATTTCCTAAGGAGTTTTCTGATCACATGATCGATGGAGTATATAAATTTAAAGACAAGCTAATACCCGTTTATCAGTTATTTACTCCGAAAGCTGAGCATTCGGATATTTTCATTCTTGATAAAGCTAAAATTGGAAAATTTATACAATATTCTGCTCTCGATGAGAATGACAAGCCAGACTTGGCCTACAAGGGGTTCCTGATAGATGTTCAGGAATTTATTCCAAATTCTGATTTGGTTAATGAATTTCTTGCAAAACCGCCACAATGGCTAGCTGACGTTGGTACCAAAGACAAACAGATTGAGCACCTGCAAGAACGTGTGCTGATTCATGTTTTTGAAAAATACGAATTTCAGATGAACGATACTTTCTATGGGTATTTACTCCACACTGACGACAAAGACGAGGAATAAAATATTATGAAAAATGATTGGTATAAAAAGGCTCTGCTAAAGAACGCAAAGGAGATAGTAAGCTCTGGTACGACTTACGTGATCTTATCTTTGGTGCTTTTACTCTGGCATTTTGCTTTGGGAATCAAATTCCAATGGCAGAGTATCAGTCCATTATCTGCACCGAGTATATTTGTTCGGGTGTTTTATAGTGCTTTTACTTTTTGCACGCTCGGCTTAATTCTATACGTGATCAAATTTTATAAAGTGCTCCACGATATCGTTGTTAAGGCATTTGGCATGTGGGAACTCTACAACTTAATAAAGGCGGTACTCTGGCTATTTCTGATGTGGATTTCATATGCCTATCTCGTGCCGTGGCTGTTCAATGTCTTAAATGCTGGCGTGTCTGTATTGTTTAATATTGCCAATCTCGTGTTGTATGCATTACCACCGGTCGGCATTACATTAATTTTAAGCATCATCTATCTACTCTCTAGTAAAAAATTAAAACATGAACACTGACGATCCAATTAAAGACGAACCAGCCGAGGAAGCTCCCGACGAGGAAGTTGTCGAGCTTATGGAAGCCCACGATCTCGATCAGGACACGGCCGAGCGTGTGCAGGAGATCATGGAAGATTTAGGTGTGGACGAGGACGACGCTGTCGAGCTCGAGGAACTTCTGTAGTTAAGCAAATATGACTCGTTGTAATTTGCTTAACATTGCTTAAGTTAAGCAAATCGCATTACGGTCGTAAAAATGGTTTACATTCGGTTCTGGGTTTCTAATCGGTGCAAATCTCTAACTCCAGCTCAACCGCTCGCCACAGGGGCAAACAAGTGGCAAATTGGGGTTATCCCTCTTTGCATTCAGCCAGCAGTTGGTTCATTTGGGAGAGAACGACAGTCGGATACTTGTATTCATCCGCCCAGTCAAAAGTTCGAAACTTGCTGAGTAGGGCGAGCGACTGAAAAACAACTCGCTTTATGCGGGTTGTTTTTGTATAAAAACTTAAATAGAGAGTTATCCAATAAGAACAATTTCGAGCTACAGAAAATACCCCTAAAATATAGGGTTATTTTTTACTTCAAACGATGCTCGGCCCCGTGCCAATAATAATGTATTTTGATATAATTCCAGTATGAAAATACTAATCGTTTATTATTCAAGAACGGGAACAACAAAGAAGGTTGCTGAAAAAATAAGAGGGGGTCTTAATTGTGATATCGAAGAAATAATTCCAGTAAAGAACCACAAAGGGATACTGGGATTTTTTCTTTGCGGTAAGGAATCGACACAAAAAATACTTCCCACAATAAATCTAGCAATTAAAAATCCTGCCGATTATGATTTAATCATATTAGGAACTCCTATTTGGGCTTTGAGTATATCAAGTCCCATGAGAGCATATTTGGAAAATAATAAAGAAAAGTTTAAAAAATTGGCATTCTTTTGCACAATGGGCGGAACGGGAAATGAACAAGTGTGTGCTGAAATAGAAAAAATATGTGGCAAAAAAACGTTGACGCGCATGGCACTTCAAACAAAAGAAGCTCAATCGAAAGAATCTCTAGAAAAAATAGAGGGCTTTATAAAAAGCATAATTCGTATTTAACTATCCCTATCCCCCATTAAACAGGTTCTCACGTCATCTAATAGAGAGCGCAGTCAATGTTTAGGTTTTGTATTACGGTCTGCTATACTGTAATTAAATGTATATTTCAACGTCATCTTTTATATGAATACTAAAATCATAGCTATTTTGGGCGGCGCAATCATTGTTCTTACTACGATTGGTCTTATTATTTTTGAATCGAATACTCACAAAGAAAAAGATAAGGGTCAAGTTTTGGCACAAGACTATAAAAATGCGACCTACATAATTGAAGGGCAACCAATCACTCTTACTAATGGACTATCTGAAATGGAAGCGGCTCCCGGCTCGGCAACAAAAATCACTACTCGTTATTTCGGCAACGAAGTTAAACACGATCTTAATAACGACGGCCGTGAGGATGTGGCATTTCTCCTAACTCAGGAGACGGGTGGTAGTGGTACCTTTTTCTATATTGTTGCCGCTTTAAATACTCCAACGGGCTATATCGGCTCACAAGCTTTTTTATTAGGTGACCGTATTGCACCGCAGACAACTGAAATAGACGAGGGGAAAACAACCACGGGAACTAATAGAGAAAACGTTATTGTTGTTAATTACGCCGTTCGTTTACCTGGCGAACCATTTGCCACTCCGCCTTCACTAGGTAAGAGTTTATGGCTTAAGCTTGATCCGATTACCATGCAATTCGGTGAAGTAACACAAAATTTTGAAGGTGAATCAAAATAGAAAATCTTTACAAAAAATCTACCCCAACTACGCAGCCACTAAGCAAGTTCTCACCCCCAATACTAGAGCAACTGAAAAATAACTCGTTTTTATGCAAGTTATTTTTGTATAAAAAATTTCAAACGATTTCAATTGAGGGAAACTTTTAGATTGGATAACGAATAATAACAATACCTGAGCCTCCAGCGCCGCCATACCTAGTTGCGCCAGCGCCGCCAGCAGCGCCGCCTCCGCCACCACTGCCGGAATTAGCTAAAGCATCGGTCGCATTCGATGAAGTACTTCCACCAGTGCCGCCGCCACTACTACCCAACCCTTTTTGAGTTATTAATTCTCCACCGCCGCCACCACCGCCTGCATAATACACCGAAGAACCTGAAATTGAATACGATAATCCGACTCCGCCATTGCCTCCAATTGCACCTCCTGATCCACCCCCATAAGTACCACTTCCACTTGATCCAACAGTACCTGCGCCACCGCCGCCAGAACCGGGACCATTTGTTACATTGTATGCACCCCCATTAGAACCCTGACCGGTCGTAGGAGAGCCGCCAGTAGACGCAGAACCACCAGTGCCGCCACCAGAACCACCACTACCTCCATTACTTGAATAGCCACCACCATATCCTCCACCAATGGCAGTCAATGTACCAAAAATAGAATTGCTTCCCGGGTTTCCATTACTATTACTTCCAGTCTGATGCGCTGCCCCACCAGCGCCAATCGTTACTGTAACTTGACCCGTACTAACTGCGTAAGAGGGATAATAAATTACACCACCGCCACCACCACCGCCGCCATGGCCCTCTCCTCCTCCACCACCGCCACCAACAACAAGAACTTCTACGTTACCGCTGCCAGTAACAGTGAATGTTCCGCTTGTAGTAAAAGTATGAATACGATATCCGCCAATGTCAGTAACGGTTCCTCCCGTAGCAGATAAACTACTAATACCAAACCATGATGTCCCATTATAAAATTCAACCCTTGAGGTATCAGTATTGAATCGCATCATACCCGTAGTGGGACTCGATGGACGTTGCGCAGTAGTACCAACCGGCATTTTCATACCGGTAGTACCACCCACGTCTAATGTTATAGCAGGATTTGATGTTCCTATTCCGACATTTCCCGCAGTGTAATACATACTCGTACCACTCAAAAGCCAGAATATCGGATTTCCGTTCGGTGGTTGATTGGATCCAGGACTTGAGAATGCAAAAACCGCAATCATACAAGCGCTTGAGCCTATGAGGATACTGAGGAAAAGGAGTTTGAAATTCTTGAGGATTTTCATATTTAAATTAATTAATTGCAAGCACAAACTCCAGAACTATCTACCGCAGTCGAACAATATCCTAGCGTTTTTCCATCAGGCTTCCAACATGTTATATGATTCGCAAAACCACCTGCATCAATCATAACATTTCCGTTTATTTCAAGCGAGATATTCGAATCCATCGTTCCGATACCAATATTGCCAATATTGTTTATTTTCATGAACGGCGTTGATGTATCGACTGTCGGGTCAATGGAGATGCCGCTATAGAGAGGATTTACTCTATTATTAAGATCTTGTAATCCCTCCACCAATAAAGGCGTTAGGCGACCGTAATCAACTGACCATGGGTTTTTCTTTGGATCGTCACCACCTACTGTAACTGCCTCGGGATAAATCTTGTAAAGATCCTGAGCGACAAAACCTTGTACTGTTTTCTTTTGAGGGTCGGCAATAAAATTGAAATCATTAACAGGAATAGACATAAGTGCGCCTAATCCCCGATTCGTTGATACTATATTTTCTTTGAGGCGACGATCTGAGGAAGTATTGAAAGTGGTGTAGGTATTATAATTACAAATAGAACCCACATTAGTACCAGCTGCATTCCAAAAACCAGCGGCACATGCGCCATCCCCTTCGGGAAGATAATCTATTGCATATTCAGTTCCACCACCATGATATCGTACGTCGATAGCGGTAGTCCATCCATCATTAGAATAAGTAGATCCGGTCACCTGGGGACCTTTCAAGACGATAAATCCATTTAAAACAGAAGTTCCTTTTACGCTTAGATTTGCCACCGGCGTTGTCGTACCAATACCAACATTGCCACTAGGTTGGAGAATAAGATTACCCCATGCAGCGCCTCCTCCAGTAAGTGAGCCTATCATACTGTAAGTCGTGCCCGTCGGTGCACCAAATTCTTGTACAAGCATCGTACCCGCGCTAGTGGCAACATAGTCATTAGTTGCAGTCATAAAAGGCTGTACGCCACCTATAATAGAAAGCCTCCTTCCTGGACTTGTCGTTCCAATTCCGACATAGCCATTGTTTAATATTCTCATTTGCTCTGTCATTTGAGCAGGATCATAATAATTTCCACCTGATGTAAGAAAAGTTAAGATGCCACCATTAACATCCTTGTTTCCGCTAATAGCTTGAATTCCAGCCGCTGCTTTCTCGCCCGCTCCTGAATCGCTAATCATAAAGGCCAACATGTTTGTTTTATTAGTAGCAGCTCCTGTTGTTCCTCCAAAAAGACGCATCGGAACAGCGGTGTCTGAATTTTGTCGTACTTCTAACGTTGATGTTGGACTATTCGTTCCTATCCCTACGTTTCCTCCTGAATAATACATAGAGGTTCCATTCAGAAGCCAGAAGGTTGGATTTCCATTGGGAGGTTGATTCGATCCAGGACTTGAAAATGCAAAGATGCTTATGGCGCAAGCAAAAAGGCCTATGGCAATACTAAGGAATAAAACTTTGAGATTTGAAGAGATGAAAAATCTTGCTGATTTCAGATTCATTACCTTCTATTATAACAGGAATGAGGAGGGGAAAGAAGAAAAGAAATGGGGATAAACATGAATCTGTCTGTCATCCTGACCCCGTATCGTGGCACGGGACAAGCTCCGGTCAGGATCCATGCTTTCTTCTTTTTCTTAATTAAGACTGGAAGCATGGATCCCGGCCTTCACCGGGATAACAGAAAATAAGCTTTACAAAATTTTCCCAATAACGCTAAAAAGATTTTGATTCGCGGTAATAAATACACCAATAATCACAACAAGCGATAATCCATTTGCGATAAGAATAGGATGCTGAATCCGTATTTTAATAAAAATATTCAATGCAAGCGCGAATAAAAGAATGGCACATAAAATCATAAGGATGTAATCAAAAAAAGTATGCGGTGTCGCAGCAATCGTCTGTATAATATTCACCTCAGGAGCGATTTGCTTAGGAAGAATAGAAGTTACTGCCGATTCTTGCGTTCCAGAAGCAATAGCAATAACCGAAGGTGCCGTGGAAGAGAGCGTATTCATTGAAGCACCTTTTACTTCAGCAAACGTCTCCGTTGAAGAAAGATTTGCAGCTACTATCACCGGCTTGATAGCTGGCTTAGAAGCGATTGTTTTTGGATGTTTCGTTGATGTCGTTGGCTTAACAAGCGCGAGCGTTACCGCCGGCACTACCGCAGGCGTTCCAAATTCCTGCACTACAAAAACAACCTGCGAGCCTTCGTATGTTCCCATTGCCGTCGCAACACCGATTTCGGTAAATTTATTACTCAAAATATTCGCACGATGTTCGGGAGAATTCATCCACGCATCGATAACATCTTTGGAATCCGAAAAATTAACGGCGAGATTTTCTCCTGCGGATGAAAAATCATAGCCTGCTTTCATAAACCAATACCATGGCGTGAATCCAGCGGGACTCGTATGTGCAAAATAACTTTTTTGCGCCATGTCATTCGCCTTCTCCTGGGCCGCTTCTTGAAGTAAAGGATTTATAGTAAGCGAAGAAAGTCCATTAGTAACTCTGTTGCTGTTCGTAAAATCAACTACCGTCGCCGGGAAAATAACACCCATCATTTTCGATTTCGGAAAAACAACAAACGCTTGAAATAAAACAAAAAATTCGGCGGCAAATATCCACACGAGAAGAATCATTACTGTCCGCGGACGAAGAAAACGGGGGCGGTAATCATTGCCCTCATGAGGAATAAAATAATTTTTGAAAATTTTCGCGATCCTCGACATGTTATTTAATGAATAAATTATACCATAAATCCAACAAAAACACAAACACCCCTTTCGGGGTGTTTGTGTTTCCTAGGCTCCTTCGTTAGTGACGAAAGAGTTCTGGATTTACCGTTACGGTAATGCCGGCATTGGGAGATTGAGCTCTGAACACATAAGTTCATTGATCCATCTCTTCGTCGTCTTATAGACATAGCCGGTAGGCGTTGAGGAATTCGGGAGTCCATACGGAACCCATGGCGAAAGCACCATAGTTCCATATTTCACCTGAAATTCCTTTACCGCATTGTAGGTGTTTGAATCATAGAACCCAGTAATGGGAAGATTTTTCCCAAGATTCATATTCAAGAACACTTGAAGCTTCATAACTTCGGTCACGTCATTCTGCGCACCCAATTTGATATAGCTGCGAAGGTAAAGACCGCACGTTGTTGAAGCACCCAAGACTTGTCCCTGAACAAGTTCTATCGAAGCATTCACCGTTCCGAGAATACTTCCCGTAGTCGAGCGGTATTGCGCGTACACCGTTTTCCTTCCCGCACCTGGAGTAAGAGTCCAAGGCATGGTCGTTGCATACGGTATCCACGTGGAGCTTGCAAAGTCGGGCGTGTTAGAAATTTTCATCGTGTAAGCTCCCGTTCCGTAGAGCGAAAGCATAACACTCGTCGTTGCGGTTTTTGCCGCACCGCCATTGATGGCTATTTCATACGCCGAACCGCCGCCGCCACTCGTTATCGTAACTCCTCCACCGCCGCCGCCACAATTACTTGTGCAAACAGGCGTTACAGGATTTGGAACAGTGAAGGAAACACTCGAACCGTTATTTCCGGTATTTGAGTCCGTCGATGAGGATGTCTCATTGACAGTCGCCGCATTGGTAACGGTTATTCCATTTCCTGCGTTCACGGTTGCCGTGATCACAAGCGTTGCGGTTGAGCTTGCACTCATATCACCAATCGTCCATGTTCCGGTCGTTGAAGCATAGGATCCCTTGGTTGACGTTGCACTTACGAAGGTAACGCCAA
>CAIWCR010000011.1 GCA_903911245.1 uncultured Parcubacteria group bacterium
CAAATTCAAGTTAGGAGGATCCTCTGATGTCATTTCAACAGACGGAGGTCCCCAGACCTCCGTCTATGAGAAAGGATCCAATCTCTCTCTCCAACCTATGGACTATGGAGACCCCTCCCTCGTAGGCTACTGGACCTTTGATGAGGGGACCGGGACCGTGGCGTATGACTACTCAGGAAACAATGCGAGTGGAAGTTGGAATGGAACTCTAGGGAGTCAATACGCAACAGGACAGATTGGACCATATGCAGGGAGTTTTGATGGGAGTAGTACGTATATCGGCATTGCAAGTAGTAGTGCTTTAGCAACGCAAGGAGCAAGAACAGTTTCCTTTTGGATGAAAACAACTCAAACTGCCGGAAATAAAGGAGTTGTAGTTTTTGAGAATGCAAATCATCTCGGTTTTAATTTTATAGGTACACTTCCTTTGCTCTATCTCAATAGTGCTAATTTTCGTTATTTTGGAGATGCGAGTTCAACCTTTGATGGGAGGTGGCATCATTTTGTAGTTACGATGGTGGGAGTTGGGCAGTCGGATATAAACAGTGCAACTCTGACAATAGATGGCGCTCTTTGGTCAGCGGGAACTCCTCCCAGTACTAATAGTCCTTTAGCATGGGGCGGACATCGTATTGGGGATTCAAGTTATGGATATTTTAATGGTTCTCTTGATGATGTCCATATTTATAATCGCGTGCTATCAACTCAAGAAATCAAAGCACTCTATAATGGGGGGAAGTGACACAAAAATCATGGATATGATTTTTGTGTCATCCTGGCGGAAGTCAGGATCCAGATTCGTTTTAGTTGGTTAAAAGATTAATTCTGGATCCTGCCTACTCCGGCCAAGGCGTCGGAGGATCAGGTCCAGGATGACAGAGGGGTGAGTGGAATGAAAAAGAGGAAAATCAATCTGGGTCCCGGCTGGAGTTTATGCTGAACTTGATTCAGTGCTGGGATGACAAAATTGTTTCAATTTTGTCATTTTGATTTCGTCTAATTTTTTGTTATCATCATAGCAATGAACAGTATTTCTGAAATAAAGGATTCATTTACTAAAGAACTTGATGCCGTGAGCGACGTTGCGGCGCTTGAGAAAATCCGCGTAGCATATGTCGGCAGAAATGGAACATTGACCGCTGTTTTGCGGTCGCTCGGAGATTTACCGCTTGATGAGCGCAAAAAAATCGGTCCTCTTGCGCAAGCATTACGGAAAGAAATCGAAGATGCACTTATCGAAAAAATTGCTTCTTTTGCGGAACAATCAAAATTTAGCGTCGATCTTACTGCTCCAGGTAAGAAAATCAGTCGCGGGCATTTGCATCCACTTACGCTTATCGAAAAAGATTTTCGCCAGATTTTTTCTTCAATGAATTTTTCCGTGATTGACGGTCCCGAAATAGAATCAGAATATTATAATTTTGATGCTTTGAATGTTGCGCCAAATCACCCGGCGCGAGATATGTGGGATACGTTTTGGATTAAACAGCCGGAATTTGACGGAAGCAATACTTCATCGCGCGATGAGGCGAAAAATACCAAGAAACATCTTTTACTCCGCACGCACACATCGCCGAATCAAGCTCGTTTCATGAGAGAGCATACGCCGCCGTTTCAGATCATTGTTCCTGGGCGTGTTTTTCGATATGAGGCGACCGATGCGGGACACGAGATCAATTTTTATCAAGTTGAGGGATTAATGGTGGGAAAAGATATTACACTTGCTAATCTCAAGTTCGTTATTGAAGAATTTTTCAAGAAATTTTTCAAAGGAAAGAAAGTTGAATTTCGCTATCGTCCCAGCTATTTCCCATTCACCGAGCCGAGTATTGAAGTCGATATCAAAATTGCCGGAGGAAAATGGCTTGAAGTGATGGGTGCTGGCATGGTGCATCCTCATGTTTTTGAATATGCCGGCTATAATCCGCGCGAATGGCAAGGGTTTGCGTTCGGCATGGGAATGGATCGGCTTGCGATGATCAAATACAATATTCCCGATATTCGGCTTTTTTATTCTGGTGATGTTAGATTTATCAAACAATTCTAGATATGAAATTTTCTTATACATTAATAAAACGCCTTTTGCCTCATGTGCCTCCTGCAAAAAAACTTGCGGAGAGTTTGAATTCGTATTCGTTTGAAGTCGAATCCGTGGAAGGCGACATGCTTGATATAAAAATTCCGGCGAATCAATATTCCGCAATGGCATCGCACGCAGGTATTGCACGCGAGGCGAGTGCGATTTTCCGCCTGTCCTTTAAAGATTTTTCTAAGAAGAGCGGAAAGTTTCCCGCTAATAAAGGCTTTGTAAAGGTAAAAATAGAAGAAACTGAAAAATGTCCTCGATATGCGACGCGCGTATTTGATTTGAAAAACGTCGGCGAATCATCGGTGGAGATAAAGAAAATTCTTCAGACATGCGGTATTAATTCCGTAAATGCCATAGTTGATCTTATGAATCTTGTCATGCTCGAAACCGGCCAACCGCTTCATGCATTCGATGCGGCAAAGATTAAAGGAGCTATTCATATTCGTAATGCAAAAAAAGGCGAACACATTGAAACGCTTGATAAAAAAACATATGCCCTCGATTCGTCGACATTGGTTATTGCCGACGATGAACATGCGCTTGCGATTGCCGGAATCAAGGGTGGATTATATTCTGGCGTCACAAAAGATACGAAACGCATCGTTGTCGAAGCGGCTAATTTCGACGGGGTTTCGGTTTACAAGTCTTCGCGGGTATTGAAACTGATCACCGACGCAAGCCTTCATTATGCACATGGTATTTCGCCGGCACTTGTTGAAATTGGCCTTGATCGCGCAACCAATCTTTTGATAAAAAGCGGCGCAAAACTTATCGACACAACCGATGTTTGCCACACAAAGATAGGGGACGCTATTATTGATTTTGATTTCACAAAATTCGAGCATTTTATTGGAATCGCCGCCCCGCTCGCTGATGTAAAACGATTTTTCATAGCGCTTGGATTCAGTTTTGAACCAATGAAAAAGGGGAATGGTATTATACGAGTGCGTATTCCGGCATGGCGAAACGACATAGAAAGCGGAGAAGATCTCTATGAGGAAGTTGCGCGACTTATGGGGCATAATGAATTACCCAAATGTCCGCCGCATATTTCCATTGCACCGGCCTACGAAGACGACGTTTTTATATTAAAAGATAAAGTGCGGGCTATTCTTTCTCAAACGGGGTTTGATGAAGTGTATAATAGTTCTTTTTATGGAACATCTGAGGTGGCGCTTGCTAGCGAAGTTGATATTACTGCAGAAAAAAATGCAACGCATGTTGAAGTTGAAAATCCTGTTTCTGATGATCGCGCTTTTCTTCGAAAAAGCATAGTGCCGCTTCTTATGAAAAATCTCGAGGATAATGCGCGCTATTACGATACTTTGCGAATTTTTGAAATTGGGAATGTTTTTGCCAATCATAAAGAAAAGAAAGAAGAATATCTGGCCCTTGGAGCACTTATTGCCGGTAAAAAGGGCGATGTGCTTATATTGGAGCTAAAAGGCGTCGTTGACGAACTTTTGCGAAGTTGCGGTATTAATTCTTTTTCGTTTTGCGAAAACGGACATTCAATTCGAATTGAATCAGGAAAAATTATTTTAGGTACGATCGGCGGAAAACACTTTTCCCGCGGATGGACCGCAGCATATTTCGAGATTGATGTTGAAAAAATGCTCGCTTTTACCGAAGAGCGGAGAGAATATACTCCCTTAAAGCGATTTCCTGCAATTATTCGCGATATTTCGGTGCTTCTTGGTCGCGATGCACGCATCGGTGATGTTATTGAAGAAATAGAAGAGGTAAACTCCGACCTCATTGAAGCTGTCGACTTGATTGATGAATATAAAGATGAAAAACTTGGCGGAAAACAGAGTATTACATTCCGTATTATTTTTCAGGCAGATGATCGGACGCTTACCGACGGCGAAGCAAATACTATGGTAGAAAAAATTTCGCAGGCATTGCGTGCAAAATTTGGGGCGGAAATGCGGTAACATCGATTTATTTTTATGTTTTTAAACAAAAAAATTGTTTTTGGCGTGGCACTGGCGTCTTTTATTGTTCTTCTTTGTGGTTTTTTTCTCTATGAATCCGCACCGGTTAATACGATTCAGAACCCAAAGACGAGCGTTTTTGAAATTCAACCAGGAGATGGATTTCGAAAAATAAGCGATGGTCTTTATCGCGCCGGTTTTATCAGATCACCTTTTGTTTTTGATGTTGCATTATTGCTTTCAGGTCGCGTAGCACAATTGCAACCAGGAACGTATCAGTTAAATTCCGTAATGTCGTTATTTACGATAGCGGAAACATTGACGAATAGCGAAAATATAGAAGTTTCGGTAACGATACCGGAAGGCATTAATATATATGAAATCGATAAAATCTTAAGTGATAGTTCGATTATTCATCGTAACGACCTTATTAATTATCATGACAAGGGATCTCTTGAAGGAAGGCTATTTCCGGATACCTATCACTTTTTCAGAAATACCAACGCAGAAATCGTCGTTCAAAAGTTTTTAGATAATTGGAATGTAAAGGCGAGGCCTCTTTTGGGATTTAATGAAGGAAGTTGCTCATCAGAGACGACATGTGGGAAAATAATTACTCTTGCTTCTATCTTAGAAAAAGAAGTTCCAACTCAAGAAGATCGGGAAATTGTGGCGGGAATTATAAAAAAACGGATTGCGGTAGGAATGTATCTTGGTCTTGATGCTACCATTTGTTACGCGAAATATATCGCCGCCAGCTCTTCTATGGGAGGGTGTTATCCACTAACACCACTTGACTTTAAAATCAAGTCACTTTACAATACATACTTACATAAGGGATTGTCCCCGACGCCCATCGGAAATCCCGGTGTTTCCGCGATTATCGCGGCACAGAATCCAAAAAATTCTTCGTACTGGTACTATCTTAGTGATCCCAAAACGAAGAAGACAATTTTTGCAAAAACGCTTGAAGAGCAGAGCCGAAATCGGCAGATTTATCTGGGGAAATAGGCAGTTCCCGGCATTATAACAAAGCATTGATTAAAGTGATTTATACATTATTTAATACATAACAATACAATGCTTTAACGGCAGCCCTTAACAAAAGGGTATTGCCGTTTTTGCGTGTTTTAAAACAACTAGAATTTTTATATAACAAAAGACATTGGAAATTTTGTCATCCTTGTCTTAAATCGAATTCAAGATGATTTTTGAATTGGAATCTACGCTTTAAAAAAATGAAACTTTTATTTAATACATAAAAATGAGGAAAGATAATATAAAGACTTGGAAGGTGGGTAGTCCGCCAGAATCTATTCCGTACTGCGACATGGTAATGGCTATGAACGATAGAGGAAAAACGGATTTGATGATGCACAAATTTAATCTTGGTCGAAAATAAAAATTATTATTATCTTATTAACACAATGGCACATGTTTCTTCAGTAAAGAGATTTTCAAAGTCAAAATCACTTATTGCACCCTCCAATTTAAATGAAGTTCAGCTCGCTTCGTATAAATGGTTTTTAGAAAAAGGATTAAAAGAGCTTTTTGAAGAAATTTCCCCAATTAGGGATCATACTGGCAAGGAGTTTGAGCTTTATTTTTCAGAATACCGTTTTGATGAACCGAAATGCGACGAAGCGACGGCCCGCTATAAAGAAGCGACCTATGAAGCGCCTCTTCGTTGCGTTTTGAAACTTATCAATAGACAAACAGGACGCGAAGAATCGCAGGAAGTATATCTTGGCGATTTTCCCGTAATGACCGATCGCGGCACTTTTATCATAAACGGCGTCGAGCGCGTCGTAGTATCGCAGCTTATTCGTTCGGCGGGTGTTTATTTCACCGCCGTACCATGGCATGGAAAACAGCTTTTTGGTGCAAAAATAATTCCATCACGTGGTGCATGGCTTGAATTTGAAACCGATGCGGATGGACAGATCGGAGTAAAGATTGATCGTCGAAGAAAGGTTCCGGTGACGGATATGCTTCGTATTTTTGGATTAAGCGAAGAAGAAATCAGATCGAAATTCGAAGATATCGACACTGGACCAATACGATACATCGAGGCAACACTCAAAAAAGATGCCGCAAAGGACGTTGCTACGTCATATGTTGAAATTTATCGTCGTCTTCGTCCAGGCGATCCGGCAAGTGCTGAAACCGCCAAAAACCTCGTAAGCGCTATGTTTGAAAGAGCTGATCGATACGATCTTTCCGAGGTTGGTCGCTATAAAATGAATCAGCGACTCGGCTTCCCGAAGAAAAAAGAGACAAAACTCTTGGATGTTGACGATCTCGTCGCCATCGTGCGCGAAATCATCTCTTCGAATAATAATCCCGATATCGAATCGGATGATATCGATCATTTAGGAAATCGCCGATTAAAGGCGGTTGGCGAACTTTTACAAGGAAGATTGAGAATCGGACTTGCTCGTATCCGTCGTGGCGTACAGGATAGAATGTCAACGGAAGACAAAGTAACGGTTATGCCCGCTCAGCTTTTGAATTTCAGACCGATTGTTGCGGTCATTAAAGAATTTTTCGCTTCATCACAGCTTTCTCAGTTCATGGATCAGGTGAATCCATTAGCCGAACTTGAACATAAGCGTAGAATCTCCGCGCTTGGTCCTGGCGGTCTCACTCGCGAACGCGCAAGCTTTGAAGTGCGCGACGTACATCGTTCTCATTATGGCCGTATTTGTCCAATTCAAACGCCGGAAGGCTCGAATATCGGTCTTATCAGTTATCTTGCGAGTTATACCCGCGTAAATGATTTTGGCTTCTTGGAGGCGCCGTATGCAAAAGTAAATAATGGCAAAGTAACAAGAGATATTGTATGGTTCGATGCCATCGAAGAAGAAAAATATAAGATTACGCACGCTGGAAGTCCCCGCGATAACGAAGGACATCTTTTGGGATCCTTGATCGAAACACGTATTAACGGCGAGCCGGGAACATGCGAGCCGAAAGAAGTCGATTTTATTGATGTTGCTCCGAATGAATTTATCAGTATCGCAACTTCGCTTATTCCTTTTCTTCAGCATGATGATGCGACACGCGCACTCATGGGTTCAAACATGCAACGACAGGCGGTTTCATGCGTAAAGCCTGATGCTCCGTATGTTTCAACAGGAGAAGAAGATCGTGTAGCACTTGATTCGGGACACGTTGTTGTCGCCGAAGACGATGGCGTTATTCTTGAAGCAGATGCTGATCACGTCAAAGTAAAATATGGAAAAACGGTAAAAAATTATCTTCTTGAAAAATTCAAGCGATCAAACCAGTTCACTTGTATCTCGCAGCGCCCGCTTGTCTTGAATGGAGAAAAAGTAACTAAGGGGCAGATTCTTGTTGACGGACCTTCGGTTGAAAATGGCGTACTTGCTCTTGGACAGAACTTGCTTGTTGCATTCGTTTCATGGGAAGGCGCAAACTTCGAAGATGCCATTATTCTTTCCGAACGTGTGGTTCGCGACGATCTTTTCACTTCTATCCATATTGATAACTATGACTGCGATGTTCGTGACACCAAGCTTGGTCCTGAAGTTACGACCTACGACATTCCGAACGTTTCGGAAGATAAACTAAAAAACTTGGATGAAGAAGGTATTATCCGCGTTGGAGCAGTTGTGAAAGCAGGAGATATTCTTGTTGGTAAAATTTCGCCCAAAGGCGAATCAGATCTCACTTCAGAGGAGCGGCTTTTGCGTGCTATTTTCGGAGAAAAAGCGAGAGACATGAAAGATGTTTCACTTACATTGCCACATGGAAAAATGGGACGCGTAGTAAACATAAAGATTTTTGACCGAGAGCGTGGCGATCGTTTAGATCCGGGCGTTATCCGAAAAATTCAGGTTGAAATAGCAGAACTTCGCAAAGTGCAGGCAGGCGATAAGCTCGCAGGCCGTCACGGCAACAAAGGCGTTATTTCACAGGTGCGCGCCATTGAAGATATGCCATATCTCGAAGACGGCACACCGGTGGATATTATTTTGAATCCTTTAGGCGTAGTTTCTCGTATGAACCTTGGACAAATCCTTGAAACACATCTTGGCTGGGCTGCTGCAAAATTGGGGTATCGCGCTATTACGCCAGGACTCGATTCGGCGACCGAAGAAGATATTTGCAAAGAATTGAAAAAGGCAGGATTGCCGGAGGATGGTAAGGCAAAGCTTTTTGATGGACGCACCGGTGAGGCATTCCATAACCGCGTGACCGTTGGTCAGATTTATATGATGAAGCTGAACCATCTTGTCGAAGACAAGGCTCATATGCGCTCCATTGGTCCTTACTCATTGATCACGCAGCAACCACTTGGTGGTAAAGCTCAGTTCGGCGGACAGCGTTTCGGGGAAATGGAAGTATGGGCACTTGAAGGATATGGTGCACGGCATACCTTGCAGGAAATGTTAACGATCAAGTCAGACGATGTCATGGGTCGTGCAGCGGCGTATGAGTCCATCATTCGCGGCGAATCAATTAAAGAACCGAATATTCCGGCTTCGTTTAATGTGCTTGTAAACGAACTTAAAGCACTTGCTTTAAATATTCAGCCGTTATATTTGAATTCAGCAACCGATCGAAAGGATGATTTTTCGGCTATCAGAATCGGTATTGCTTCACCACAGGATATCCTTCGATGGTCGCATGGCGAAATCACAAAACCGGAAACGATCAATTATCGAACTCAGCGTCCTGAAAAAGACGGGCTTTTCTCGGAGCGCATTTTCGGACCGACAAAAGATTACGAGTGTTACTGCGGTAAATATCGAAGAATTCGCTATAAGGGAATTATCTGCGATAAATGTGGCGTCGAAGTGACACGTGCAGCGGTTCGCAGAGAGCGTATCGGACATATTTCGCTTGTCGCGCCGGTAAGCCATATTTGGTTCTTGAAGAGCGTTCCTTCACGATTGAGCTTGATGCTTGATGTTTCCACGCAGAAGCTTGAAAGAGTTATCTATTATTCCGCGTATATCATTACCGAAATAAAAGAAGAAAACAGAAAAGCAGCGCTCGAAGAGCTTAACCGTGAATTGAAAGGGAAATTGAAGACGGTCGGCAATAAAGATAAAGAAGTGAAAGGCGAAATCGAGGATGCCGCTGAAACCACTAAAGATTATCTTGAAGGAATGCGCGTCGGTCAGATTTTGAGCGAGAATGAATACTTCACGTTCTCTAGAAAGTTTGGAAATATTTTCAAAGCGGGAAGCGGCGCCGAAGCAGTACGTCAGATTTTGGAAAATATGGATTTGCGCAAAGAAGCACGCGTTGTTGAGGCGGCGCTTGAAAAGGCAAAAGATCCTATGGCGCAGAGCAAGTTATTGCGTCGGCTGAAAATGTTGAAAGCGATGATTGAGAATAATACTCGTCCGGAATGGATGATCTTGAACACGCTTCCAGTTTTACCTCCAGATCTTCGTCCAATGGTGCCGTTAGATGGCGGTCGTTATGCTACGTCGGATTTGAACGATCTTTATCGTCGCGTTATTAATCGCAATAATCGATTGAAGAAGCTTCTCGAAATCAAAGCGCCGGATATTATCGTGCGCAATGAAAAGAGAATGTTACAAGAAGCAGTTGATGCTCTCATTGATAACTCTGCACGCTTTGGCGTTCAGCAGCTTTCGACTCAGCGTCGTCCGCTGCGTTCTCTTGCGGACATGTTAAAAGGAAAGCAAGGACGATTCCGTCAGAACCTTTTGGGAAAGCGTGTCGATTATTCGGGCCGTTCTGTGATTGTTGTCGGACCAAAGCTCGCGCTTGATGAATGCGGTTTGCCGAAACGAATGGCACTTGAATTATTCCGTCCGTTCGTTATAAGCGAAATCATCAAACGGGGATTGGCGCACAACATGCGAAGTGCTGGTCACTTCATCGAAGAACATGTTCCGGAAATGCTTGCGATTCTTGAAGAGGTTATCAGTACAAAACGCGTTCTCTTGAACCGCGCACCGACTTTGCATCGTTTGAGCGTGCAGGCATTCCGGCCATTCCTCGTAGAAGGGCTTGCGATCAAGATTCCGCCGCTTGTTTGTACCGCATTCAACGCTGACTTTGACGGCGATCAGATGGCGGTTCATCTTCCACTTTCCGATGCAGCACAGAAAGAAGCTGAAGAAATAATGTCGGCTGGAAGGGGACTTTTGAAACCGGCAACGGGCGAACTTGTTGCTGCACCAACAAAAGATATCGTGCTTGGCGTGTACTACATCACACGCGCTGATTTGGAATCGGCAAAACCGCGTCCAATGACGAATATAAGTGAAGCAGCGCTTGCGTATAATGCTGGCGTCATAACATTCCAAACACCAATCTTTATCAATGGAATGGTGACGACCTACGGACGTGTTATTTTCAATCAAGCGCTTAACGGCAAACTTGATTTCGTAAACGAGACATTAAACAACAAGAAGCTGAAGAAAATAATCGAGAGAGTGATCGATGCTCATGGTATTGATGTCGCACGCGACGTTCTCGATCGAGTCAAGCTTCTTGGTTTCGAAATGGCAACCGTTTCGGGAATTACATGGTCAATGGCAGATCTCGTCATTCCGGAAGGAAAAAAGAGCATTATCAAGAAAGGAGATGACGAAGTCGATCTGATCCAAAAGCAATTCCGAGAAGGTCTCTTAACGCCAATGGAACGCCGATCGCGCGTTATAAGTGTATGGGATAAAGCAAAAATCGATATTGCAAAGCTTGTTTCGGTTGTTCTTCCTGCGGAAAATAACATTTATCAGATTATTGATTCTGGTTCTCGTGGATCATGGTCACAGCCTATTCAGATGATGGGTATGAAAGGATTGGTGCAAAATCCGAAAGGCGAAACCATGGAATTGCCAGTGAAGTCAGCGCTCAAAGAAGGTCTTTCGGTTTTGGAATACTTTATTTCTACGCACGGTGCGAGAAAAGGTACTACTGAC
>CAIWCR010000012.1 GCA_903911245.1 uncultured Parcubacteria group bacterium
AGGGTGAAGGGAGGGATGGGAGAGAGAGTCCTTGGCATTGGGTGCCTGCTGTTGAGGTTGCTTGTGGATCAGGGATGGATACGTAGATTACGGAGGAAGAACCAAAGGAGAGGGAGTCTAATGAGGCTAATTTGAGGGCTGCGTCCAGACTCGTCATATCAGAGAGTCTATTTGTGTCTCTGCTTTGTTTGAGGAGCTCTATGGGGTTAATGGTGGAGATGACGACCATCATGAGGACGGAGATGATGGCGAGGACGACGAGGAGTTCTATGAGGGTGAAAGCTCTTGTGGAGGTCATAGTACGAGGGAGGGGGAAGACTTTGTTCTTATGAGGAAGAATCATGATGAGAGAATTATATCATGAAGGAAGAAGAAGATAAAAATTTAAACATCCAACTCTCTTTACCTTCTTATCATTCTCCGCTAAACTGGAATCTATTCGGGCCGTAGTATACCGGTAGTACGTGCGATTCGGGTTCGTAAAGACCGGGTTCGATTCCCGGCGGCCCGACGAAATAGAAACAGTTTCGCTTGTCGAGGCTGTTTTTATTTTTGTTGCTGGGAATCGAATGGGGGGCACACCAAGTAAAAGGAGGGCTTCTATAATTTCTTTTTCTCAAGAATTCCGACTCGTCCAGAAAGATCTTCGACATCGCTTTTGAGCGCATCAAATTCCGGTCGGCGAACTTCGACGCCATTAATAGCATCAATAAGATGTCTTTCGGTTTCGCGAAGATTGGCATGCATTTCGTGGCGAAGATCTCGAAAGCTGGCTTGCACTTCTTGAAAACGAATCTCTACTTCACTAAATGCGACATTTGTCATTCGTGCAAGCTCTGCAACGGTCATATTATCTTTGGATTTCTCTTGTTTCATAATTACTTAAGGTTAATTTGTTTTTCTACTAAGTCAACGATCAGAATTTTGTCGTCAGCGGACTGCCAAGCCCAGTCACATAATCGTATCGTTTCCGCGCATCGCAATAATATTTACACGTGCCATTTGAGCCGCTTGTAATGTCGCGGAAAAACGCGAGTGTTCCCGTCGATGCTTTATCTTTATATATCGCACTAAGCGAGACCGAGTGGCCGAGCGCCTGAATCGCTGCCCATTGCGGCGCACCGGCACTTGTACCACCAAGCTCATACCATCCATTTTTTGATGACCCCGCTTGCGGTGAACTCGTCGAACCTGTAGTTTTATAAACCGGAAATCCCGATTGCGGATCGGCATTATATGATACGTCTGGAATTGCCCGCTTTCCCCCAGCTTTTGGAATGCTATATGTTTTCTGATAGCTTGGTTCGATTTCATATGCACTTACGCCACCGCCGCTTCCGGACCATGCCGATTCAGAAACAAGCGTTCCATCGTTCAGAAGCTCAAGCGATGTACCGCCAACACCAACGACATTCGGTGATGATACTGGCCAGCTCGCGCCCCAGCCGTCATCCCCTGATGATGCAAAGAAAACGGCATTTGATACACTCGCAAAATGAGAATCCAAATCGGTTTCGTCGGAAAATTCGGCGCCGCCCCAGCTCATTGAAATCGCGACGACATCTTTCCGTGAGGCCGCATAATCAATTGCGTTCAGAAGATTCGTTCCGCTTTCCGTTTTCGCTTCAATAAGAAGAATCTTTGCCGACGGCGCAATAGCATGCGCCCATTCGACATCGAGCGATGTTTCAAGCGCCCAGCCACTATTCGTCTTTGTCGAACTTGTCATAATATGTTTTTCCAAACAACCATTTTTTACAGTGCAGGGAATAATACCAAACGCCGCATCGAAAACACTGAGGTCCTTTTCTATCGTCGCATCATCATATGCATCGATGATTGCAATTGTTCCAGAGCCTCCCGTCGCGGGCAACTTATAAATTTTCTTTATTTCATTAGGGGTCATACCTGTCGGCCTTGCTTGCGCTGATCGCGAAATATGCACCGGCGGCCGCCCTTTAAAATTCGAAAACCGATATGCTGCTTCGGCAATATCATTTTGTGAAACAAATAAAACAAAGATGGCGAGAAATAAAATTGAGACAACAATGATGATTTTATTTTTCATAAAACCATCTTATCTGAACAAACATTAAAAATACCTAAAACAAGACCATTGATAAAACTATTAAACGGCGCCTCAAGATTTCTTTGGATCCCTAAACAGCCTTGTCGAATTCAGAAGCGGCAAAAAGTCGGTGACGAGGTTATAGAACGCTGCAAGAGCAGGACCAGCAACGCCAGAAAGAACAAGCACAAATCCAAGAAGGTTGGTAGTAACCCAAAGAATCCCGTCGACACGAATGACCGACATAGCCCGTCTTCCAATAAGGATCGCTTCCGGCAGTTTTGAAAGATTGTCGGTTAATATAACGACGTCGGCCGCCTCAACCGTCACCGCAGTTCCCGCATCCCCCATTGCAATCCCAAGGTCAACGCGTGAAAGCGCTGGTGCATCATTTACGCCGTCACCGACCATTGCAACGAACCCTTGTTCTTCTAGTTTTTCAATTTCGCATAATTTATTCTCGGGCAACATTTCAAAATGAACGTCATTAATGTCGAGTTCACGCGCTATTCCCTCGGCCGCCTCACGGCGATCTCCAGTAAAAATGGAAATGTTTTTTATCCCAATTTTTCGGAGCTGTTCAATGCTTGCCTTAGCTTCGGCGCGTGGCATGTCGGCAAGCGCAACAAGTCCCGCTGGGACTCCGTTGATAAAAACAATAAGCATCGTCGCACGCTCTTTTGTGCTAAACGTTATAACATCATCAAGAACATCCTCCGAAACAGAAAGTTTTCTTTCGGCAAATAATCCCTCATTACCGATAACAATTTCGTCTTTATGAACACGCGCCCAAACGCCATTGCCTTTATAAACTTTGAAATCATCCGGATCGGGCGCATCGCCTGCATGCGTAAGCGCTTTTTCAAACAATGCTTTTCCAAGGGGATGTTCAGAAAACTTTTCGGCTGAGGCAACAAGCTTCCAAAAAAACGCCTCATCGATCGATGGATAAAGTTTTATCGCTTTTATTACGGGCTTTCCATACGTTAATGTTCCCGTCTTATCAAAAATAAACGTTCGCACTTTGCTTGCCGCTTCAAGTGCGTCGCCGCTGCGAATTATGATTCCGCGCTTCGCCGCGTTGCCAATTGAAGCCGTGATAGCAAGTGGAATCGCAACTGCCATATCATCGGCGCACGCCACAAGGAAAAGAGCAGCGGTCATGCTAGCATCACGAGTTATGAAATAGACCGTAGCGCCGATCAAGGCAACTATTGGTAAAAATATCTTTGCAAATTTGTCGGCAAGTTTTTCAGGATGCGACTTTCGCTCCGTCGCCTGCTTGAGAAGCTCTACCATACGTTCAGAAGTCGAATCCTTTCCAACTCGTGTCGCACGAATCTTTGTCATTCCCGATTCATTAAGCGTAAGAGCGAGCACTGTATCGCCGATCTTTTTTTCAACAAGCGCCGACTCCCCTGTTACCGAAGATTCATTTATGAGAGCCGTCCCCATAATAACCACGCCATCAACCGGAATGCGCACCCCTTCTTTAATTACCACAACGTCATCCTTTTTTACTTCTGAAGCAGGAATCTCGGCAAGATTGCCATCCCTTTCAATAATAGCGGCTGACGGCTTCAGCTTGAGAAGTTCCTCGAGGGCATTCTTTGTCCGTGAAATCGTACGCCAATCAAGCAAGCGCGCAAATGTCAACATAAGTGCGATGAATGCTGCCGAAGATATTTCTCCCGCCAGAAAAGCGATAGTAATAGCAATCGCATTAAAGACATCAATTGTAATGCGTCGTTTAAAGATGTCATGAGAAGCCGATAAAAAAGTGGGAAGCGATCCTATAAATGCAGCAGCGAATAAAATATAAACTGACGAAAACGGAGTCACTCCAAGAATGAGAGCAAAAATTACCAGTAATCCGAGAACATATTCCCGCAGTGGAGGTATAAGTAATTTTTTATACATCGTGATACTTGTGTTTATAAATTCTACCATAAAACCTCACGTCATCTCTTTTCCCCACGATGCCCCGCGCCACACATCATCATTCCTGCTATAATAAATACAATGAATCTGAAATCGGCAAAGATCTTTCTTTCTTTAAATCTCAAACTTCTCTCCCTTAGTATCCTCATAGGTCTCTTTGCTTGCGCCATAAGCATCTTTGCCTTCTCAAGTCCTGGATCCAATCAACCACCGAACGGAACGCCAAATTTTTGGCTTGTAAATGGATCAAGTATGTATTATTCGGGAGGAAATGTGGGAATAGGGACCAGCAATCCAAGCTCCACATTTGCACTGGAGGTAAACGGCGCCATAAACGCAACAAGTTTTTATAAGAATGGGTCTCTTTTTTCAAATATTCCCGCAAACGCAGTAATCGCCTTTAATCAAACAACGTGTCCTGCTGGCTGGATTCTTGCCGACGGTACAAGCGGCACACCCGATCTGAGAGGAATGTTTATCCGAGGAGCCGGAACGAATGGTACTCGAACCTTGGCAAACGGGACCAGCTATTATTCCACCTTCGGGACATATCAAGATGATACGTATCAAGGACATAATATGTTAACGACTAATGGCACAATACAATTCAAGCCAGCGGGAAACGCCGCCTATGGCCCAGCATATATTGGAGGCGTAGACAGCAGTGGAAACGCTGTTGCAGGACAGTTTCAAACAACGGTTCATTCCTCTGACGGCACCAATGGAGCCCCGCGCGTTGGAGGAGAAACTCGTCCGGCAAATTATGCTTTGATTTATTGTGTAAAGACCTAAGAGCTGCCCAGGATAATACCAACCACCTCTCATAGCGACCAAAAAGGCTTTATGTTTTGGCGCTTCTTAAATAAGGAATCAACAAAAACAGACTGGCAGCAATAACAACAGCAATCGATATCTCCATAAAAACGGACGACGGAAATCTTTGGAAGTTTGTATACAAGGCGATCGAAAAGATGGCGGCAGCCATGGTAGCAATAAAAGAAAGAAACGGCACGACAAAAACCAATCCAATCTTTTCTCTCTTCCAAAGACTTACAGAAACAATAGCCGCGGCAGGAAGGAAGAACGCCAAATCCAAGACATGCACCGGATTAACCGGTATGCCTATATCGGCAAGCTCTTGCGGTAGAACATTAGTAAAAAGTGCCAACAAAATATCACTTAGCCAAACAAAAGAAAGTGCGACAGCAAAAATCATAAGAAAAATACTTGCTGGCTTTGTCTTGATATTGGAAAAACGATTTGCAATCACATTCCAATCCAAACTCATCAAGCTGCTAACGAAAGAATAAAATGAAAGTCCAAGTATCGCGATGTATATCAAGAAAAAAGGCCCAAAGTGGACAAAAAATGCGTATACCAAATATGAATAGATAATATATATAAGCAGTCCAAGCCATATGAGTATCCCACGCAACGATCCTTTATTAACAAAATAAAGCGATATCAGAAGCGCGGGGAAGACAAAAAATAAATTTGCGATATCCTGCCCAATCCCCTGTGCTGCCCAGAGCACGGACTCCTTTGAATAGGTGCTTGCGACAAAAACTCCCATCGCACTGGCAAAAGCCATAAGAAAAGCAGAGACACCCTAAAGCCATATCCATACTTTAGGAATTTTCATAGTCATAATTTTTCAACAATCTGTACGTCTTTCTCCCGAATAATATCATTCTCCCCAAAGACGAATTTAGCTTTTACTAATTTTCCAGCGATAACCTCAGGAACCCAAAACCGATCATCTGGCCACATATCATCGAACGGTAAGCTATCGGAAGAAAACCACTGTGGTCGCATCTCTTCGCTCTCTATCGGGTCGCCATCCCAATTTTCTGAAAAATAAACCGACACCTTCTGGTCCCATGAAGGATTATGCGGAAAATAAAATGAGAGCTCTGCGATTTTATTAAGATGCCTGATTTCAACGCTGATCTCTTCCTTGGTCTCCCGTATCGCTGCATCCTCAACGGTTTCCTCTTGCTCAACCTTTCCCCCGACGCCATTCCATCGATTCATACCGAATCCACGCTTTTTCATCGCAAGACAAAGCTCGGAGATATTACCCTCAGCGCTTCTTATTAAAAAGACAAGTGTGGAGTCTCTCAGCTTTTCTGATTTTGGACTAATAGGTTCCATGTATTTATATTTAATTTAAATTATTCTTAACGCTGTCAACCTCGCTTCTCAGTCTTCTTTAATAAGTATACCTCGACTAGATAATCGGACTCAACCCGACACCGCTCTATACATTACTACGTTCGCGAATATGGTATAATATTCACATGGAAAACATTTTATCAAATAAAAAAATACTTATAGCGGAAGACGAGCCGGCGATGCTTAATGCATTGGCTGACAAATTTACGCAGGAAGGCTGCGTTGTGGTAAAAGCAGAAAATGGAGAAATTGCACTCAGTCTCTTCGCCAAAGAAAAGCCCGATGTTATTCTTCTCGATATTGTTATGCCCAAAGTCGACGGAATGAAGGTCTTACATGAGATACGAACAAGCTCCGATTGGGGGAAAAGAGTTCCCATTATAATGCTAACGAATTTGTCGGCAGACGATAAAATCATGACCGGCATCGTCGCAAGCGAACCATCATACTACCTCGTAAAAAGCGATTGGAAGCTCTATGAGGTTGTCGAAAAAGTCCGTGACTGCTTCAGAAGTCCAGCGCTTTAATTCCCGCTGCCTCCCCCTGAAAATTAACTCGATTAAGAATAAAAACTTAATAGTCTATGAAAAACAAACTGGGAGCGGCATTGCTTTATCTATTGGTCGCAGCAATACCGATAATTTTTGTTTTATTTTTGATCTATTGGGACGTGCGACAGTCTTCTATAGAAAACAAGCTGGGCGATCTTGTAACCATCAACGATTTAAAAGCGCAAATAATCAGCGACTACTTCAACTCCATCGAAGCACAGACTATCGCCCATAATTATGCAAATATCAAAATTGATCTTCCTATTCTTTCGCACTATTCAGAAAACACGAGCAGTACCGAATATATCCAAGCAAAAAAGACCCTCGACGCACAACTACCGACATGGATCGCACCAGGAAATGGAATAGTTGATATCATGCTCGTCAACACAAGTGGCACCATTGTTTACACGGCAAATAACAACACCCAAGAAATCGGCAAATCATTGCCGGATCCAGAAAATCTCGCGTTTTCCAAGGGGACAAAAGATATCTATACAAGCGACATCTTCATAAACAAGGAGAGAAATAATCTTCTCACCTTTTTTATCTCATCCCCCGTCTATGATTCCCAAAACAATTTTGTCGGAGTGTCGGCGTTTGAAATTGACGCCAGTAATCTCTATAAGCTCATAGAAAACACCTCCGGACTAGGTAAAACCGGCGAGACATTGATTGGAGAAATAAAATATGCAAACGGAATCCCCGATCACGTCCTCATGTTAAACCCTTTGCGCAAAGATCCCGGAGCAGCATTTCAGCGCCAAATCCCAGTTGGCGCAAAAAGTGCACAACCAATTCAGAACGCAACACTAGGAGAGACCGGATATGGAATTGTTCCCGACTACGCCGGAAATGAAGTACTAGCAGCATGGCAATATCTCCCCGATCAAAAATGGGGCCTCGTCACTAAGATCGATCTTTCTGAAGGAATCGGCCAGGTAAATACACTCGGCCTTATATTGATAGTATTAAGTCTCTGTGTCGCAATTTTTGCTGCGACAACGATCTTTCTTCTATCAAAAAGATCCTATGATCAATTCAAGCTCGCCGTCGATAATTCTTCCGAACAAACATCAATCACCGACCCCGAAGGGAAAATTTTGTATATCAACCAAATTACAGAGAAAATCACCGGCTATACAATAAATGAGATTATCGGCACCAAAGCAGGAAAATTATGGAGCCTCCCGATGCCTCCAGAATTCTACCAGAACCTTTGGAAGATCATCAAAATCGACAAAAAACAGTTTGTCGGCGAGATTAGAAATCGCCGCAAAAACGGGGAGGTGTACGACGCCGAACTAAAAATTTCCCCCGTGCTTGATAAGAGTAATAATATAGTTTTCTTCGTCGAAATAGAGCGTGATATCAGTCTCGAAAAGAAGCTTTCTGAAACAAAAAATGAGGTCATAGCGAAAGACGAAGCGATTTTCGCGAGCATCGGCGACGGCCTTGTTGTCACCGACAAGGAAGGAAAAATTGTGCTCGTAAATCAAGCCTTTGAACAACTTACTGGATGGAAAAAAGACGAATCAATCGGACGGTTATTTGCCGACATTATTCCAAGAGAAGACGAAAGTGGCAACAAAGTCCCATTTGACGAAAGAATTTTACAAAAAGTTCTTGAAGGGAAAGTCGTATTCACTGCCGCAACTACCACTCCGACACAATCTGCGGTTGCAGTGCCTCCCTCATATTTCATAAAAAAAGATGGCACAAAATTTCCAGTGGTCGCTATTGTTTCTCCGATTTATATCGACGGGATGATAATCGGAACCGTCGAGGTCTTCCGTGATATCAGCAAAGAAAAGGAAATTGACAAAATAAAAAGTGAATTTATGTCTCTTGCTTCACATCAGCTTCGCACGCCGCCAAGTATTATAGGATGGTACGCGGAAGTACTCCAATCGGGCGATCTCGGACCCCTTAATGAAAAGCAATCCGACTATGTCAAAGAAATCTACAAAGCCAACCAGAGAATGATAGCGATTATTAATTCCCTCCTAAACGTTTCGCGAATCGAAGCAGGAACATTTTCTATCTCTCCGAAAAACATTGAGATAAAAGAGATTATTGATGAAACCGTAAAAGAATTGGAGAGTCGATTCAACCGAACGACAGAGCTGAAAAAGGAGTATGACCCCTCATTGAGTGCCTTCCAGGCAGATCCTAACATCTTCCAAATAATTATCGACAACCTCCTTTCGAATGCCTTCAAATATACCCCGCCTCAAAATACAAAAATAGAAGTGGCGGCAAAGATGGAGGATGACTCGTTGGTTTTAAGCGTAAAAGATAACGGCGTCGGCATCCCCCTTAAAGATCGAGACAGGGTTTTCGAAAAGTTATTCCGAGCGGATAATGCGGTGTCCGCGAATCCCGACGGCACCGGTCTCGGTCTTTATATGATAAAGAAAATAATAGTGAATGGTCTCGGCGGCAAAATCTGGTTTGACTCCGAGGAAGGAAAGGGAAGTACCTTCTATGTATCAATCCCGTCCTCTGGGATGAAAGAAAAGACAGGGACAACCGTTTTGACCCGCACAATAGTGCGTTGATAAACAAAAAAACACTCACTAAAAATTGTATACCTTTTAGTGAGTGTTTTTTATTACCTCTTATCGTGATTTCCCCATGAGACGATCTTCTACTTTCTCAACAATCTCATTAATAGGATGTTGCGATTTGATGAAATAGTCTTCGGCGCCAATTTGCAATGCTTTTTTAAGGCTCTCGTCTTCGGCCAAATTTGAAAGAATAAAGACCGGAATATCTTTGAGTTCGGGATCTTGTTTTATCATGCTTAACACCTCAAATCCACTCTTCTTGGGCAAAACAAGATCAAGAAGAACAATATCGGGATTTTTACTCTTTGCCAACTCCCATCCCTCCTCGCCGTCTTTTGCGGCAAAGGTCTCGAATCCGGAGTTCTGCATTTTTTCCTGAAGCACCTTTCGCAATGCTTCTTCGTCTTCTACAATTAATACTTTCATTGGCTTAATTATATTTTTGTTAGCTTTATTTGTAAACCCCACCTCTTATTTCGTTTCCTCGATCTCTTTTCCAAGATATCGTTTCATCTTTCCAACGGTATCCTGCATTTTATCTAAGAAGTCTCCCAGTTCCGTTTTTGATGCAACTGCCCCCTTTCCGCTCATTCCTTGGAATCGCTTTTGCGCATTTTCTAGTTGTGATGCCAAAAGGTCAATTAATTTTTCAACATCGCGCTCTGCAATAATCCGGAACGCCTGCCGTCTCTGTGCACGACGGGAGAGCATCCACGCTACCGTAATGGCTATAATGATACTAAGAAGAAGAACAATGATAAAGAGCTCGAACCAGCTAAAGTCCAATCCCCCAATCGAGAAAATAACCCGGTCGCGCACAACAATAGGGTTTGATTTTACAGGAATACTTGTCGCTCCGCGAGCGTCACTCGCCACTACTGAAACAACATAACTACCCTGGGGGATCGCTTGACTCACCACCATACTCCAATCACCGGCGTCATTCGTTGCCGTCGTACCATTGAACACAATCTGCTGCTTACTATCGAGGATAGAAATCCCCACGGTGTTTTGAGGCGAAGCCGTCCCAGAAATAAAGATGGGTTCTCCTTGCGGCGCCGAGGGGGTAGTAAAAACAATTTGAGGACTCGCAAGTGGAATAGTCTCAAAAGATGCAGTACTTTCTACCGAATTACCGGCAAAATCGAATGCCTGAACAACAAGTATATGATTCCCCGGTTTTTGAACAGGAAGCGTGGCAGTAGTTGATGTAGTATTCAAAAGAGGAGTGCCATCAACAATAATTTGGTAATTTTTAATTCCCGATAAACTATCGTTTGTCATAAAGCTCATCTCCGGAGTCGGATTGTCACTTGAAGAACTACTTATTCCAATCGTAAAAGGAAGCGGAGGTGTCGTATCGATCTGAATCGAATAATAAGAATAGTTTGACCAACCGATATTGTTTTTGAAACGAGCTCGAACATACCACTGTCCCTCACCAAGAAGACCGATATCCTGACCTGTTAAAAGTTGTTTTTGAATCGTTCCCGGCGCCGTATCTTTTATACGACTAACACGCGTCTCAACCTGGGTAACATCAGTCGGAATATCCCACAACACCATCGTATCGCCAACCACGTTGTACCACACGCCCTGCTTGGGATAAAGAGGAATTCTTAAAACTGGAATAATAGGCAGTCCCGATGCAATAACAGGAGCGCGTGTTACTGGCGCAGGTGTCGTTGTCGACGAAGACGTTGTCACGCTATTAGCAGGAGTCGTCGCCGGAACAACGGGCAAAGAAACCGTGCCACCCCCTATCGTTACGGAAAAGGGATTGGAACTATCCAAAATATTCGCGCCCGTTCCATCCCCCGCCGTTACCCCCGCGTTCGCAAAGTTGAGGGTTGCGAGACCAGAGCCACGAACTATAAATTTGATATCAAGGATATAAAGCGATGTCCCACTGAAAGAATTGGTGCTACCACCGAGAAAAGAGATCTCGCCCGTCGAGGTACTAATAGACGGCTCTTGAGCCCAAACGTTAAAGATAGAATTACTGTGATCGATACTAACAACTTTCAAGATACTACTCGGATATTGAATGGTCCCCTGCGCGGCGTTTACCGTCTGTCCCTGACTATTGATACGCACGCTCACGTCAATAGTATCTCCTATTGAAGCATTGCTTGCGCCGGACGAAAACGACAACGTCGCCGCACGAGCAGCATTGAAAGATAAAATCGCCACCACAAACATCCCAACTAATATAATCTTTTTTGTTTTATGCATGGTCTTTAATATTATATATCATGTTTTGACTTTGTGTTACTGGTGCAAAATAGCCGCACCAAGAATATTGAGATCTTTTACATCAACGACGCCGTCACCATTGAAGTCGAGTGTTTTGACAATATTCGAATCGACGATGTGGAAACTGGTAAGATTGGCGGTTAAACTCTTGAGATATGACAAGAAAATACTTAAGTCGCGGACATCAACAATGCCGTCACCATTCAAATCAAGCTTTGGATTTTGAAGCGGAGAAACGGTAAATGACTGCTGGTTTGAAAAATCACTTTCGGCTTGCTTGATATAGCTTTGACCAACAGTGACGGGAAGGTTCCCTGTTCCTATGCCACTGCTTCCCGCAGGAATAAATGAATATCCTCCTGCGTCGTTCTTGGTAAACAACGTTCCATTTGTGGCGCTATCAAGAAAGAGTTCATCCTTCGATAATGAATTCGTATACCCGGTCACCTGAACTGCGTTTTCTGTATGTTTTTGTATTGCCCATACTGCGTGACGACCCAGGCCAAGAGCGTCGGTACTAAGTGGATAGCTATATTTTCCTGAGGCATCATTCACTACAATGGTCCCTGCCGGATTGCCATCAACAAAGAGCTCGACGGTTGCCTTCGGAGTTGCATACCCCTTAATAACAAGCGGCATACCTTTTGAAATCACCGACGAATTTGAAAATCCAATCGTCGGCGCCGCGAGAATATTTCCATAAACAAGCTTATCCTGTACCGGAATATTATATGCTTTCGTCTGAGCAACAAGCCCATTGCGGTCAACAAAAGAGAGGAGATATGTTTGACCACTTAGTCGAGTTACATTTTTCAATCCCACCACAAACGAACCATCCGACGCAACAAGAGTTGCTTCTGTTACCGGGATTGCTTGAAGTCCAAGATCTTTGCGTATCACTATAATCGATGCACCGGGATATGCTCTCCCAGAAAAGGTAAGGTCGATCCCAGGTTTGATGCCAAAAACAGGCTGCGATCCCGACGATGGTGACGCGATAACCGGAGCTGCATTAAATACAATTTGAGTAGTCGCCGTAGCACCAAGGCCATTATTCTGTGTATCTCGCAGGCCAAGCGTTACCGTTTCAGCCGTTGAATCATTGACCGTAATAACGCCGACGCCGTTTACAAGATTTATCAATCCGCCTCCCGTTGCCGATCCGGAAACGGAAACGGTAACTCCTCCCTCAAATGAAGCGTCGACATTATTCAATGAATCAACCGCATAAACACTTGTTGTCGCGGCACTCCCCGCGGTCGCGCTCAATGGAGTATTCGCAAAGATAAACTTTACCGCACCAGGGGCAACCATAAGCGAATCGCTCGCATCAATGATACCTACCGCACCATCGGGAGAGAAAGAATTATCCGAAACAGTAACGGTCCGAGATCCGGACGTGTCGTCGTAATACCAAAACGTCGCAGAAGTACTTCCTCTCGAGATAGATGTCGAGGAAATTTGAGTACCTCCGGTTGACGCATTCCAAAATGACGCATTAGAACTCGTTGAATTCGAATACAAATACGCTACCGTATTATCGTTCGAAACAAAGTTTCCAAATCGATCTTCACGACTCATTATATATCCAAGTCGTGTCCCTACGTTCATATCGCCAGGATGGTTTAGGACAACCTTAGCGGTAACGTCAGGTACAAAAAGAATATTTGCCGTTGAGCTTACATTAAGACCTGTCAGTTGAGAGTCATCAAATCCAAGCGTGACAGCTTCGGCAATATTATCACTCACCGTTGAAGTTCCGACTCCGTTAATAATAGTTACTAATCCTCCACCGTTACCAGATCCACCAACGGTAAGCGTTACTCCCTGTTCAAAGGTGGTGTCGATTGTTCCCGACGCATTAACCGCCTCAATATTGAAAGTTACTCCATCTCCAACGACCGCACCTGAAGAAGCGTTTGCGAAAATAAATCTTCCGGCGGCCAAATCGACCGGCACGGGGCTAATTACAAACGAAAGATTTTCCGAAATAGCTCCTCCTGATGAAGAAGAATTAGAAATCGTAATCGGCACAGTTCCAGCAGTAATAATATCAGCTGCGAGAATCGCTGCCGTAAGCTGGGTTGAGGAAATAAAAGTTGTTGCCCGAGGAGATCCATTCCAATTTACAATCGAACTAGTGACAAAGTTTGTGCCATTTACCGTAAGAGTAAAATCACCACTCCTTAATATAATCGATGAGGGAGAAATTGAATCTTCTATTGGAGTCAATACTCCGATCGTGAGATTCGCAGGAACAAAGGTGATCGTGTAGTTTGCACCGGCAGACAAGGTGCCTTGCGTGATCGCATAGGTACCGACGGTTTCACCGGCGGCGCGACTCAAGGAACCGGTAAAGGTGGTTGAGGCGGAAGAGG
>CAIWCR010000013.1 GCA_903911245.1 uncultured Parcubacteria group bacterium
CGATCAGGAAGTAATCTCTCTATGACCAATGCCTCAGCATGGAATGGTACCAGCTCTTGTGTCATCTCCTCATCAGGAAGTACCTTATCATCAGGAAACTGTGTAACCCCAGGAGACAGTTATATCCAATATCAAGTCACCATATCTCCTGCAGAGAGTTTAGCAGGAACCCCCGTCAACACCTCTATATCAGCAGGATATGGGAAGTAGAGAGCATAGCCGTATCCAGGCCCCCCCATCTGTCATCCTGGAAACCATCTTCGGTTATCCAGGACCCAGGTTTGTATCTCGATGAAAGAAAATTAATCCTGGATCCTGCCTGCTTCGGCCAAGGCGTCGGAGGATCAAGTCCAGGATGACAAGGGAAAAAATCAATTCTGATTCGGTTTTTTATAAAAATGCGGTACACTTATCAATGATGAAAATTGAAATACCGAATGAAGCGGCAGGGGTTGGAAAGGCTCTTCAAGAAGCCGGGTTCGAGGCATATTTTGTCGGCGGATGCGTGCGTGACATTATTTTGGGGCGCATTCCAAAAGATTGGGATATCGCAACGAATGCGTTGCCCGAAGACATTTTAAAGATTTTTCCCGATAGTGTATATGAAAATGATTTTGGCACGGTTGGCGTGAAGATGGTTGATAAAGAAAATGAATCAATTACTCGAATTGTGGAAGTCACCACGTATCGTATTGAAGGAAAATATACCGATAAACGGCATCCGGATGCGGTAAAATTTGCAAAAACAATAGAAGAGGATCTGTCGCGTCGTGATTTTACTATTAATGCTCTTGCTTTGAAATGTGATACCGAGGCAAGGACGCCTTCAAAAATAATAAAAGAACTGGTTGATCCGTTTGGTGGTCAGGATGATCTCAAAAAAAATAGTATTCGTGCCGTAGGAAATCCAGAAGAACGATTTTCGGAAGATGCGCTTCGACTTATGCGTGCCGTGCGATTTGCGACGGAGTTGGATTTTTCGATAGAATTAAACACTCGTCGCGCGATTGAAAAATATTCGCATGAGCTTGTATTGATTGCGAAAGAGCGTATCCGTGATGAATTTGTGAAAATAATGATGTCGCCGAATGCGACAAAAGGAATCCTCCTCCTTGAAGAGCTTAATCTTTTGGCGTCCATTCTTCCTGAATTTCGCGAGGGGATTGGCGTTGCCCAAAATCATCACCATATTTATACGGTTTTCGAGCATAGTATTCGCTCGCTCGATTATACGGCGAAGAAAAATTATTCTCTTGAAGTGCGCATGGCGGCACTTTTACACGATGTCGGTAAGCCGCGCGCAAAAGAAGGCGCGGGTGTTGATACTACGTTCTATCAACATGAATATATCGGCGCGAAAGTTGCTTTTAAGATTCTCGACCGATTGAGGTTTCCAAAAGAATTTGTGGACAAGGTTACGCATCTTATACGGCGACATATGTTCTATTATAATGTCGGCGAAATTTCCGAAGCGGGGGTGCGGCGATTTTTGGTGCGCGTGGGACCGGAAAATATTGACGATCTTTTGAAAGTGCGCGAAGCCGATCGCATGGGCTCGGGTGTAAAAAAAGCGGTTCCGTATAAATTGCGCCATTTGCTTTTTATGATTGAAAAAGTAAAAAAAGATCCGTTGTCGCCGAAAATGCTTAAAGTGAACGGTGAGGATATTATGGAATTATTGAGTATCGTGCCGGGACCGCGCGTGGGATGGGTTCTAAGTTCATTACTGGAAGAAGTGCTTGATGATCCGACGAAGAATGAAAAAGAATATCTTTTGGAACGAGCACGTGAGATAGGGATACTTTCGGACGATGTTTTGAAAGAAGCGGCATTGCGTGCTCGCGAAAAGAAAGATGAATTTGAAGCTGGCACGAATGAAGAAATAAAAAAGAAATATTACGTTACATAATCATATGGCAATAAAAATAAAACGTTTTGATAAAGAATTGCCGTTGCCGGAATACCAAACTGCTGGTGCTGCGGCGCTTGATTTGATTGCACGCGAAGCGGTTACGATTGAGCCGGGCAAAATCGGATACGTTCCTCTAAATATTGCGATTGAAGCTCCGGCAGGGCATTTCTTTTTGCTTGCCGCGCGAAGTTCCACGCATAAAAAGGGGCTCATGCTTGCGAACGGTATTGGTATTGTTGATCCAGATTATTGTGGCGATGGCGATGAAGTAAAGGCAGCGTTTTTGAATTTTACAAATGAATCTGTTTCTGTTGCACGTGGTGATCGCGTGGCTCAGGGAATGTTTGTTTCGTTTTCTCGTGCCGAATGGAATGAAGTTGATATGATGAACAATGATACGCGTGGAGGTTTTGGTTCGACCGGTGTTTGATGTTTTGTCATCCTCCGACTTGATCGGGGGATCCATCTTGTTTTCTTTCTGGATATTTAATCTTTAATATGCTATAATGAAAGAAATAAAAAGACATTATTTGGGCATCTTTTTTTTGGTTTGATCATGGCAAAAACATCGAAAAAGGAAGAAAAAACAAGTACGATAAAAGGGAATTCGTCCTATGATGCGAAGGACATTTTAGTTCTTGAAGGGCTTGAGCCGGTGCGAAAACGCCCCGGAATGTATATCGGAACTACGGGCCTTGATGGCTTGCATCACTTGATTTGGGAAATTGTTGATAACTCTATCGATGAAGCGATGGCTGGTTTTGCGAAGAGTGTTACCGTTGAACTTTTGCCGGGAAATCAAGTTTCTGTTTCTGATGATGGTCGTGGTATTCCGGTTGACACCCATAAACAGACCGGCAAGTCTGCACTTGAAACAGTTTATACAACGCTTCATGCCGGAGGAAAATTTGAAAGTGGATCATATAAAGTTTCGAGCGGCTTACATGGCGTTGGAGCTTCGGTGGTGAATGCACTTTCCGAATCGTTGAAAGTCGAGGTTGAGCGCGATGGAGGTCTTTATGTTCAGGAATATGAGCGCGGTAAACCGAAATCAAAAATAAAGAAGATTGGCGCATCAAAGCGAACTGGAACAAAAGTGACCTTTTCTCCGGATCCACAGATTTTTCCGGAAATTGAATTTAACGATAAGAGGATTTTTGAGCGTTTGCGCCAGCAGGCGTATCTTACAAAGGGTGTTCGCATCAATTTTTTTGATCGACGTTCGAATGTGCCGATTTTTTACGGTTTTTATTTTGAAGGTGGCGTGCTTTCGTTTGTGAAATATCTTGCGCAGAAAAAGAATAGGCTTCATGAAGATATTTTTTACGTTGAAAAAGAACAACAAAAGATAAATGTTGAAGTGGCGTTTTTATATGTTGATGATACGAGGGTAAACGAGATGAGTTTTGCGAATAATATTTATACGCCAGACGGTGGAACTCATTTGACTGGATTCCGTTCGGCATTGACGCGTTCAATGAATGCGTTTGCGCGGTCGGGAGGATATCTCAAAGAAAAAGAAGAGAATCTCACAAGCGACGATATGCGAGAAGGATTAGTTGCGATTGTTTCGGTAAAAGTTATTGATCCGCAATTTGAAGGACAGACGAAAAATCGTCTCGGAACGACCGAAGCGCGAACCGCAACGGAAGCGGTGGTAAACGATGCTCTGAAGGAATTTCTCGAAAAACATCCACAAGAAGCGAAATCGATTATTTCGAAAGTTATTTTATCGGCAAAGGCGCGACTTGCCGCGAAGGCAGCACGTGAAACGGTTTTGCGCAAAGGCGCATTTGAAGGATTAACGCTTCCGGGTAAGCTTGCTGATTGTATTTCAAAACACGCCGAAGAGTCAGAACTTTTTATTGTTGAGGGAGACTCCGCCGGTGGCACAGCAAAACAGGGAAGAAATCGTCACACGCAGGCTATTTTACCGTTACGTGGAAAAATTTTGAACGTTGAACGAGCGCGGCTTGATAAAATGCTTGCGAATACCGAAATTCGCGCGCTGGTTGTTGCGATTGGTACCGCGATTGGTGAAGAATTTGATCTTGCCAAACTTCGTTATCATAAAATCGTTATCATGACTGATGCTGATGTTGACGGCGCCCATATTCGGACATTGTTGTTAACATTGTTTTATCGTCATTTCAAAAAAGTGGTTGACGGTGGTTATATTTATATTGCTCAGCCGCCGTTGTATCGCATTCAGCTTGGTAAGGCCGTGCAATATGCGTTTTCGGATCAGGAAAAAGATAAGATAATGGAAGAAATGACGCTTGCGGCGTCGGTAAAAACGGCAGCGAATAAAAAAGCAAAAGGGAAGAAAGAGGAATTGATGGAGAACGAAGAAATAGAAGAAGACTCTTCAGCAGAGACTTCATCCGACGAAGGATCGGGAAGTGGTTCGCGACGGACGCCAAGCGTCCAGCGTTATAAAGGTTTGGGAGAGATGAACGCAAGTCAATTATGGGAGACAACAATGGATCCCGAGGTCAGACTCATGAAGCAGGTATCAGTTGACGATGCCGAGCAAGCTGATAAATTCTTTGATATTCTGATGGGCGATGACGTAGCTCCGCGCAAGAGTTTTATTCAAACTCATGCCGCGACGGTGCAGAATCTTGATATTGGGTAAGGATTTCATTATCTTTTTCCCGTTGCAAGCACGGCCCGCTAATCGCTTGATATTTTCGCAAAAGTCTGGTATAAAGAATAGCGCTTTAAAAGCAATAACAATAAATGTTTGCCAATATCAAAAACTTTTTTATTGAATCGCGGCAGGAATTACGGCATGTTAACTGGCCTACGCGCGATGAGGCTATACGTCTCACGATGATTGTAATAGGAATCGCTGTCGGAATGGCAGTGTTTTTGGGTATTTTTGATTATATTTTTTCGTATATTATAAAAAACGTTATCATTTAATAATTTTATGACCCCTCATCCGCATGTTGACGGTGGACACGCTTCAAAAACACAGATGCGGCAATGGTATGCTGTTCAGACGTATTCCGGTTACGAAGAGGCGGTTATGCGTTATTTGAAACAGCGTGTAGAATCGCTTGCGATGACCGATAAGATTTTTAATGTTTTGGTTCCGAAGGAAAAAACGATTAAAGTAAAAGGTGGCAAGCGTCAGACGGTTGAAGAGAAGATTTATCCGGGGTACGTGCTTGTTGAGATGATTCTTACTGAAGATTCGTGGTATGTTGTGCGGAACACGCCGCGCGTTACGGGTTTTGTCGGGCCGGATAATACGACGCCGACGCCGCTTTCAAAAGAAGAGGTTGACGCACTCCTTACTCGTTCGCGTTTGGGAGGCGAAGAAACAAGGAATGTCATTGATTTTCGCGTGGGCGATCTTGTAAAAATTACCGATGGTCCGTTCAAAGAATATGATGGAAAAATATCGGAAGTAAATGAGGAAAAGGGGAGCGTAAAAGTATTGGTCCCTATTTTCGGTAGAGATACCGCGGTCGAATTGGATTCTCTTCAGATAAGAAAAATTTAATTTAAATAATTCTATGCATCAGTGCTTTTTCTGTTCACAGAACATAAAAGATATCGATTACAAGGAAGTTGATCTTATAAAAAGGTTTGTTTCAAGCCAGGCGAAGATCATCAGTCCGAAGCATACCGGATTGTGCGCAAAGCATGAACGGAAGCTTGCCGAAGCAATAAAGCGCGCACGTTTCATGGCGCTTTTGCCGTACGTAAGAAAATAATTCATTTTATTTCGTTTATCACCCCGCACCTAATGCGGGGTGATTTGTTTTTGCACTTCTATGATGTCCGCATTGTGCATGCTCGATGTCGAATATTGAACACCTCTTTTTCTTCGTTGTCATCCTCCGACTTGATCGGAGGATCTGTGTCTCAAGTTCTGTAATTGCCTCTCTGTCATCCTGGGCACTGGTCTAGAATTTTTCACTTTGTCATCCTGGAACTCCGACGCTTTGGTCGGAGTATCCAGGTTTGTATTTCAATAAGAGAGGATTAATTCTGGATCCTGGCTTTTGCCAGGATAACAGGTGGATAGATTTCGACTTATTAACATATTTTTCCTCTTACACCTCTAATCCCTGCTATAATAAACATAATGAACCCGAAAAAAGCGAAAGCTTTCCTTTTAAATAATCTCAAAATTCTTTTCCTTAGTATTCTCATAGGCTCAGGCGCTTGCATGATTGCGGTCTTTGCATTCTCAAGTCCTGGGTCCAATCAACCTCCCAATGGAACACCAAATTTCTGGCTTTTAAATGGAACGAGTACGTATTATTCAAATGGTAATGTCGGCATTGGGACAACGGCGCCGATTGGTTCTTTACATGATGCTGCTGGTCATATCATTTTAAATATCGGCACAACTGCTGTTACTGACATAGGTAACGGGGTTGATACACAAAGCTCAGGCCTTGGGTTTAAGGTTGCAGCAGGAAATGTATTAGGCGCTCTTATTAATACGACTGCTAATGGAAATTGGGGAGCAGATATTAATTTAAATGTAAGAAATTCTGGTGGTGGCAATTTTCCATCAATGCCCGCTATGGTTATTCAAAGTGGTGGTCGTGTTGGGATAGGGACGACAAGCCCAGGTTCTGCTCTCGAGGTTGATAGTGGTGGAAACATGGTTTTATCAATGGGGGCATGGACGAATTGGACGCCTACCGTAACACAATCAGCTTCTATTTCACTTACTAATAACTATGCGCGCTACATACGAATAGGGAAAACCGTTGTTGTGCAGGCAAGTCTCACTCTCACCAGTGCTGGAAGCGCTGGAAACATAATATACATCGGTGGCTTGCCGGTTGCTCCTGCAAATTCATCAAATCTTCTCGGTAATTTCTATTTTCAATCCGCGGGAATTGTTTTTTATGGTGGCTCGGTTATTATTGCATCAGGATCAACAATGCAATTTATTGTTTCTGGCAATGGAAATTATATGGGATTATCTCCATCGTTTGCTATTAAAAATGGAGATAATATTTTTATAAACTTAACCTATGAATCGAACTAGAAATTATTGTTATCAATATAAAAATGTTTTATCATGATTCCTATGAACAATCTTAATCAATCTCTTTTTCAGCTTATTTATGGCCTGAGTAATCATAATTTTTTTCTCGACGGATTTTTTATTTTTTGCGCGGAATATCTGCCATATCTTTTGATGATTCTTTTTCTTTTTCTTGTTTTTAATGAGGATGGGACTCGACGAAGATGGTATCTTTTTCTGGAGGCAATAATGGCAATTATTCTTTCTCGTGGACTTATAACGGAAATAATTCGGTTTTTCTATTACAATCCGCGGCCATTCGAGGCATTGGGTTTTACTTCGCTTATTCCTGAATCAGGCGCTTCGTTTCCATCGGGGCATGCTGCCTGGTTTTTTGCGCTTGCCATGGTTATCTTTTTTCGTAATAAGAAGTGGGGAAGTTTCTTTTTTGTCTGTGCCTTAATAATGGGATTTGCTCGTATCTACGCTGGCGTTCATTGGCCGCTTGATGTTCTTGGCGGTATTGTTGTTGGTATTTGTTCGGCAGTGTTTGTTCATTGGCTTTTGAAAGATAGCAGACAGAAATTGTATAGCGAGAGAGCGACGCTTTCTGATATTATCGAAAACAAGGAAGAAAATATTTAGAACTTCATTTTTCTTTTGTAACTAGTAAAACGGCGCTTGTGCAATGTATGGCGCCCTTTTCTTTATATTTTTACTTCCGTCATCCTGAGCTTGGTTCAGGATCCATGCTTTTTTTCTTTTTCTTAATCAAATTGATAAAAGAAGATATAGGAATGGGAAGCATGGATAGTCCATCTTCACGGACTATGACAGAAAAAATACAAATATGTAAAAATAAAGTATAATAAGGAAATGAAAATACAAAACTTTAAAGAACTTGCTAAAAACGATTTACGAACTGCGGCATTGCAAATTGCCGAAGCAGGACTTCAGGCGATTGATACCGAAGCGGTTATTCGCCGAAGCGTTTCTTATAAAGATGGTGATCTATGCGTCATTGATAAACATTTTTCAATTAATGATAATGGTAGATTGATTGTTATTGGCGTCGGTAAGTGTGCGCTTATTGCGGCACGGACATTGGAAGACATTTTAGGTGATCGTATTAATGTTGGCGCGGTGATTGATATTCATAGCGGTACTCTTACAAAAATGGCAGCGTATTGCGGCACGCATCCATTTCCGAGCGAGGCGAATATTACAGCAACAAAAGCTATTATTTCACTTTTACAGAATCTTACCGAAAACGATCTCGTACTTTTTGTTATTTCCGGCGGCGGTTCGACATTATTATGTCAGCCGAAAAACTTTACATGCGAAGATGAGCAAGCATTATTACATCACCTATTTGAAACCGGAGCGACGATTGAAGAAATTAATACCGTGCGGAAGCATATTTCGCTTGCGCGCGGCGGACGTCTTGCGGAATATGCCCATCCCGCGCGCGTGGCATCACTTCTTTTTTCGGATGTTCCCGGGAATAATCTCGAATTTATTGCTTCCGGCCCAACGATCCGCGATACAACAACTATAGCGGATGCGCAAGAAGTTCTTCGGAAATATGATTCTGAAAACCGTTTTCGTTCTATTGCTGACAATCTTATTGAAACTCCGAAAGATACAAAGTATTTTGCGAATGTTTCAAATTTTCTTGCCGTTGATAATCTCACCGCACTTCATGCAATGAAAGAAACTTCTGAAAAACTTGGCTTTTCAACGAAAATTGTTACCGCAATGCTGTATGGTGAGGCGCGGAACATTGGACATTCCGTAGTAGAGAGCCTTCATTCGGCGCCGTCGCGAACATTATTTCTTTATGGCGGCGAAACGACCGTGACGATTGCAAATCCAAAAGGCGTTGGTGGTCGCAATCAAGAGGTCGCACTCGGCGCTTTCCATGACATTAAAGAAGGAGAGCTTATTGTGAGCGTCGCAACGGACGGTCATGATAATACTGGCTTCGGCGGGGCACTTTGTGATATAATGACAAAAGAAATTGCCGAAAAGAAAAATCTTGCACCAGATATTTTCTTAAAAGAGAATCGATCATATGATTTCTTCGAAGCAGTCGGAGATTATCTTATGATGGGGGATACCGGTTCTAATGTTTCGGATATTGTAATGGGGATGAAGGAATAAAATCATCTCTGTCATCCCGGTGGAGGCCGGGATCCATGCTTTAAGAAAGAAAAAATTGGAAGCGCGGATTCTGGCCTTCGCCAGAATGACAGAAAGGAGATTAAAATAATATAAAATAATAAAAAAGCTAAAGTTAATATTACACAAATGAAAAAATTAACATATAAATTCGAAGAAATCGGTATTAAAGATATTGGTATTGCGGGAGGCAAGAATGCCTCGCTTGGCGAAATGATTCGGACATTGGGAGCGCAAGGCGTTCGCGTGCCGAGTGGGTTTGTTATTACTGCCGATGCGTATCGTTATTTTTTGAAATCAGCAGAGCTCGATGTTTTTATAAAGAAAACGCTTGATGGCTTGGATACGAAAAACCTCAAAGACCTCGCTCGTCGTGCCAAAATAGTGCGTGATAAATTGAATGCAACGCCGTTCCCCGAAGACCTTATTACTGAGATTAAGGCAGGTTATCATGATATGGAGAAGCGTTATGGCAAGAATATCGACGTCGCGGTACGATCCTCGGCAACCGCTGAAGATCTTCCTGGGGCGAGCTTTGCCGGCGAACAGGAAACGTATCTTGGTATTCGCGGCACTGCCGCTCTTGTTATTGCTGCCCGCGCCGCGATGGCATCGCTTTTTACTGATCGTGCTATTTCATATCGCACCGATAAGCATTTTGATCATCTTGATGTTGCGCTCTCGGTGGGCGTGCAGAAGATGGTGCGTTCCGATATGGGTGTTTCAGGCGTAATGTTTACCGTTGATACCGAATCAGGATTTCCCAATGTCATCATTATTAATGGTTCATGGGGACTAGGAGAGATGATCGTACAGGGAGAAGTAACTCCTGACGAATTTTTGGTATTCAAGACAAATCTCAAAAATGAAAAACTTTGTCCGATTATCGAAAAACATCTCGGCGTAAAAAATAGAAAAATGGTGTATGCGCAAGCGCTGCACAGTATTCAACAGACAAAGATTATTCCAACAAGTCCCGCTGAGCAGAAAAGCTTTACTTTAACCGATAAGGAAATTCTCACGCTCGCGCGCTGGGGAGCTATCATCGAAGAACATTATACGAAAAAGAATAATGGTCGTTGGACGCCGATGGATATGGAATGGGCGAAAGATGGAAAGAGCGGTGAATTGTATATTGTTCAGGCACGACCGGAAACGGTGCAGGCGGGCCGCGATTTCTCAAAGGTAAAAGAATATCATCTTCAAGGAGTTCGTCCTAAGCCGATCTTGAATGGCGTTTCCGTTGGTTCACGCATTGCTTCGGGACCAGCGCATGTTATTTTGAGCACGAAAGATATCGGTGATTTCAAAAAAGGTGAAGTATTGGTAACAACTATGACCGATCCCGATTGGGAGCCGATTATGAAAATGGCCTCCGCAATTATCACGGACAAAGGCGGACGAACATCACATGCGGCAATTGTGAGTCGCGAGCTTGGAATTCCGGCAATCGTGGGAACTGAAGCAGCAACAAAAAAGATTAAAACGGGAGATTGGGTAACAATTGATACAACGGGAAGTGATGGTATTGTTTATGGCGCAAAGCTTCCATTCAAAGTTATTCAGCATGATTTGAAGAAGCTCACGATGCCACACACGAAGGTTATGATAAACGTAGCAATGCCGGATACGGCGTTTGAGAACTCGTTTTATCCGACGTCGGGCGTGGGACTTGCTCGCGAAGAGTTTATTATTGCATCGAAAATCGGAATTCATCCGCTCGCGATGATTAATTTTGCGACACTTCCTGAGCCGTTCAAGAAACGCATCAATAAAATGACGAATGATGCGCCTGATAAAGTGAAATTCTATGTTGAAAATCTTTCGTACGGTATTGCAAAGATCGGCGCTGCATTTTTCCCGCGTCCGGTTATTGTGAGATTTTCCGATTTCAAAACGAACGAGTATCGTGCGTTGGTGGGTGGCGAGCTTTATGAGCCATATGAAGAAAATCCGATGATAGGCTGGCGCGGTGCTTCACGATACTATGATCCGAAGTTTAAGCCTGCATTCAAGCTTGAATGCATGGCAATGAAAAAAGTTCGTGAAGAAATGGGTCTTACGAACGTTATTCCGATGATTCCGTTCTGTCGCACGCCGGAAGAAGGAATGAAAACGCTTGCAATCATGGAAGAATGTGGTCTTCATACGCGATTTACGGCAAAAACCGCTGAAGCAAAGAAAAAAATTGTTCCGGTGTATGTCATGTGCGAAATCCCGTCGAATATCCTTTTGGCGGATGAATTTTTGAATGTGTTTGATGGCATGTCCATTGGATCAAATGATCTTACGCAACTTACGCTTGGTCTTGATCGCGATTCCGGTATTGTGAGTAAGGTTGCAAACGAGAATAATCCTGCAGTGAAAAAACTCATTTCCGAGATTATTCCAAAATGTCTTGCAAGGAAAAAATACGTCGGTATTTGCGGCCAAGCGCCGTCAGACTATCCTGAATTTGCTCAGTTTCTCGTCGAGCAGGGAATCGAAAGTATTTCTTTGAATCCTGATACGGTGGTGCCGACATTGGTGAAGATTTATCAAGAGGAAAAAATAATGAAACGTAAAACGACAAAATAACAAAGTCTTAGTTATAAAATAATGCGTATTACTTTTTTTGAGTGCGAAGGATGGGAAGAAGCAATCGTAAGAGCATCGTTTCCGAATGATGAATTAACGTTTTTGACGGGAACATTGACCGATGACACGCTTCCTGCAAAAACCGATTGCGATGCGATTTGTGTTTTTGTTGGTTCGCGGGTTACTGAAAAGACACTTGCCCTGTTTCCAAATTTGAAATTCGTCACGACGCGTTCGACGGGATTCGACCATATTGACCTCGCTGCATGCAAAGCGCGTGGAATCACGGTTTCGTATGTGCCGGGATATGGTGATAATACTGTTGCGGAGTTCGCATTCGGCTTGCTTCTGAGTCTCACGCGGAAAATATATCAAGGAATCAATCAAGTAAAAGAAAAAAGATCGTTTTCTTTTGATGGTCTCCGCGGTATTGATTTAAAAGGAAAAACTATTGGTGTCATCGGTACTGGCCGCATTGGAAAGGAATCAATCGGTATTGCAAAAGGATTTGGCATGAATGTGGTAGCATTTGATGTTTTTCCAAATGCGCCACTTGCTGAGACCATGGGATTTAAATATGTTTCCCTTGAAGAGCTTCTGGGAAGTTCCGATGTTATCACGCTTCACTGTCCACTTACCAAGGAAACCGAACATATATTGAATACGACGACAATGCCTAAGATAAAAAAGGGAGCATATCTTGTAAATACTGCTCGCGGTGGACTTATTGAAACAATGGCATTGGTTGCGGCGCTTCGTGACGGAACGCTTGCGGGAGCAGCTCTTGATGTTTTTGAGGACGAAAATGAAACAAAGAATGAATTTGGACTTGTAAAGAGTGGCACGGCAACGCCCGAGGTGCTTTCAACAGTGCTCGGGAATGAAATATTGATGGAAATGCCGAACGTACTCATGACACCACACAATGCTTTTAATTCCAAAGAAGCACTTGAACGAATACTTCGAACGACGCTTGATAACATAAAGGGATTCATTTCTGGTATGCCGGTTAATCTTGTTCCATAAAAATGAAGATTAAAAATATAATTCTTACAAAGATTTTTGACTCGCGTGGCGAGCCGACGCTTGAAGTTACGCTTATTGCGTATGACGGTACGCGTGGAGTAGCACAGGTTCCATCAGGAAAAAGCCGCGGAAGCAATGAAGCGAGCGTTGTTCCGTTTGATCATGCAAAACGGGCACTTGCTGGTTTTATGCCCATTATGCGTCGTATGAATTTTGCATCACCGATGGTTTTTGATAAATTTCTGATTGCGCGTGACGCAACGCCGGACAAGCATCGTCTTGGTGGAAATCTTATGTTGGGACTTTCTTTTGCGTTTGCGCGAGCTATGGCAGCCGAAAAAAAACAAGAATTATGGGAACTTCTTGAGGAATATTATTTTTCCACGAAATCAATGGCTTCGCGTCCAGCCAGGCCGATGATTTTTTCGAATCTTATCAACGGAGGCGTGCATGCGGCGACCAATCTTGCTATTCAGGAATATATTGCCGTTGCGAAGCCAATAGGAACGCCGACAGAAATGGTTGCATCCGTTATCGAACTTTATCGTGAAGTCGGAAATGCCGTGCGTCGACGAACAAAATTGCGTCGTTTGCCGTTGGGTGATGAAGGGGGATATGCTATTGATTTTCAGAGTAATATTGTGCCGCTTGAAATTATCGCGGCGAGTATAAAGAAGCTTCGTTTTGATAATACTTTTTCGCTTGCTATTGACGCTGCCGCATCCGAGTTTTTCAAAAATAATAAATATTATTTTGAAGACAAGCAGCTGTCTTCGGCAGAACTTGCGGAAGTGTACGGTTCATATTTCCATCGTATTCCGTCCTTGATGTCTGTAGAGGATCCATGTTCTGAAAATGATGCCAAGGGATTCGGCCTCGTTCATGCGCGTTTGTCCGATGCATGGATTATTGGAGACGATCTCACAGTGACAAACGCCGATCGTATTGCTCGCTATATTGATGACGGACTTATTACGGGCGTTATTATAAAACCGAACCAGATCGGCACACTTTCCGAAACATGCGAGGCAATTGCGACGGCGCAAAAACGTGGAGCCCGCGTTATTGTTTCTCATCGCTCGGGCGAGACCGAAGATACGGCGATTATTCATATTGCGAAAGCATGTGCCGCCGATGCCGTAAAAATCGGAGCTCCTGCACACGAACGACTTTCAAAGTTTAATGAATATATAAGGATATTCAGTTAGAAGTAGTAGGTGTTCTTTGGGGTGAATAAAAAAAGAGCGCGTTATGCGCTCTTTTGAGGTACGACTGGCAGGCGAGAAAAGAAAACTTTTCTTGTTAAATGAACTGCCTCGGTTCCGTCCTCCATTAGTAGGAATTCTACGTGATAGTTTTCGGTAATTTCTTTGAATAATTCCAACAATTCTTTGCGGTCGATGTGGGAGTAGTCGCCATCGGAAATCATGACGTATCACTCCTTTTGAATTGTATTCTCAAGCGCGCGCTTGAGGAGCTAAGAATATTTTATCAAACAAAAAAGATTTTGTATAATCCCGATGCACGGCGCCCGCATTGTGTGGATGTTGTGTATTGGGAAAACACTTCTTGATTCTCATTTCTGGTGTATAATAAATCTATGATGTTGAAAATCAACACAGGCGTTTTTTTATATTCCCGTCGCGGCCAAACGCTTGCTGAAATTCTTATTGGAATGACAATTGGTATTGCCTTGATTATGGCAGGCATTGGACTTATTGTTCCGTCTTTGAATGTGACCAAGAATACTACTAATATCGAAAAAAACGCGACATTCGCGAAAGAACTTTTGGATAATGTACGAGTATGGTCAGAGGGGGATTGGCATGGTATACAATCAATTACTCCAGGACCTTCGAGTCATTATTATCTCAATACATCATCATCGCCGTTCGCCGTTGTTTCGGGAGATGAAAATATTGTAGTATCAACAACAACATACACGCGCTATTTCTATGTGAGTAATGGTTATCGTGATATATCGGGTAATCTTACGACGGACGTCGGTACGGGAATTAACGATCCTTCAACAAAACAAGTAACAGTTGTATTTGGAGTATTAGGTGGTACAACGAGCAGTATGTCTACATACCTCACGCGATATAGCAGTAATATTTATATGCAAACAGATTGGTCGGGAGGCCCTATTGCTGCAACCATGGTTATGGTAATGGGGACGGGAGGGGTGAGCGGTTATGCATGGAACGACGCGATCGGATGGATAAACTTTGGATATGCTTCCGGTAGTGTTGCGGTCAGTAGTACCAAGCTTACCGGTTATGCGTATAACGATAATATTAAGGAAATTGCCCTTGATTGTGCGACGTCGCCAGCAGGCAATATGTGCAGCACCAGCACTTTCAAAGTGAATTATAGTTCTTCAACAGGAGATCTTTCGGGTTATGCATGGAACGATACGATTGGTTGGATCAGTTTTAATTGTTCTGATGCGGGATTGTGCACCAATTCCAATTACAAAGTTAATATTAACAAAACAACGGGCGTTTTTACGGGCTGGGCATGGAATGACGCTGTTGGCTGGATCAGTTTTAATTGCGCTGACGCGGGAGTTTGCGGTGCTTCCAGCTATCAAACAAATTTAGGATCTTCGTCATCGAGTGTTTTTGCGGCGGCAAGCACGGTTGGTAATCAATTCACCACTTCGACTAATATTGATTACACGTCGATGCCTGGCTCGATAAAAATAAGCGGGCTGGCGAGTGGTGCAGGAATATCAACAAGTAGCGTGAGCGGCTATGCATGGAATGATTCCATCGGTTGGATTGATTTTGGTTATGCAACGGGAACTATTACGATTGGGAGCGCTGGACTTACCGGTTATGCGTATAACAATAATGTCAAAGAAATTGCTCTCGATTGTGCAACGTCGCCGGTGGGTAATTTGTGTGGATCGAGTAATTTTAGAGTGATAAGAGATTATGGAACGGGCGATCTTTCGGGCGGCGCATGGAATGATACCATTGGCTGGATTAGTTTCAACTGCGCCGATGCGGGGCTTTGCGGTGTTTCTAATTACAAAGTTAATGTTAGTCCGACAACGGGCGTTTTTACCGGCGCGGCATGGAATGATTTGGTTGGCTGGATTAGTTTCAATTGCGCCGACGCCGGAATCTGCGGATCGTCTAATTACTTTGTAAAGAAAAATTGATACAATTTAAATAAGATATCGTTTTGATGGGCGCAACATGGTATAATTCTGTCATCGTCCGCGAAGGTGGACTACCCACGCTTTCAATCCGGCAAAATTGTTTCAATTTTGTCATCCTGACGGAGGTCAGGATCCGTGCTTTAATAAATTAAGATTGGAAGCATAGATGCCGGCCTTCGCCGGCATGACAGAGAAAAAAGAATTAAAAATCAAACTATGCAGAAATTAAAAATTCTTTTTTGGAGTGTTGTCATTGGTCTCTTTGCGGGAGCAGTGGCAAGTTATGGTTTTACCGGTCCTGGTACCAATCAACCACTTGCCGGTAATCCTATCTTTTGGCTTCTTAATGGATCAAGCACTTATTATGTAAATGGAAATGTAGGAATCGGAACAACAACTCCTGGTTACACCCTTGATGTCTCGGGTGGTATGCGCACCACAGCAACATCAACCTTCGGTGGC
>CAIWCR010000014.1 GCA_903911245.1 uncultured Parcubacteria group bacterium
GCCACCGAAGGTTGATGTTGCTGTGGTGCGCATACCACCCGAGACATCAAGGGTGTAACCAGGAGTTGTTGTTCCGATTCCTACATTTCCATTTACATAATAAGTGCTTGATCCATTAAGAAGCCAAAAGATAGGATTACCATAGAGCGGTTGATTGGTACCAGGACCGGTAAAACCATAACTTGCCACTGCTCCCGCAAAGAGACCAATGACAACACTCCAAAAAAGAATTTTTAATTTCTGCATGACTTTTGAATTATATCATATTACACACATCAAAACGATTGATGTGTAGATAGATTATAAAAAAGAAATAATTGGTGTGCTGAGACACACAACAACATTCGAACGATTTTGAGAAAAAATCTTTTAAATTGGGTAGCGAATAATTACGATACCAGAACCACCAGAGCCTCCGGGGTTATGACCACCACTACTACTATTGGCACCCCATCCTCCATTTCCTGTATTTGCTGCTCCGCTCGGACCTGGAGTCTCTGCAATACCAGTCGTAGAACCTCCCGTTGCATAAGTCACCGTAGAGCCTGATATGGAATAGGCTAATCCAGGACCCGGAGTAGCAATACCACCATTCCCTGTTCCAACACCACCAACTCCTCCTGCGCCACCACCGCCGCCGCCACTTCTTCCGGTGCCATTACTTGTTACAACACCTCCAGCATATCCCTGCCCTGAGGTTCCTAATCCTCCCGCCAATGTTCCATTATAATTCCAATAGCTTGATCCACCACCAGAACCACCTGTTGCCCCCTGACTCGCACCACCATTCCCATTTCCATCATTAGCTCCTCCACCACCGCCAATCGCGGTTAAGGAACCAAAAATAGAGTTTTGACCATTAAAACCAGCTTGTCCTCCTGAGGCATCTCCACCATTACCGCCGCCTCCAATAATCACTGTATAAGCCTGAGGACCAACAGCAAAAGAAGAATTATAAATCAGTCCACCCGCACCACCGCCGCCGCCTACGGCACTAAAGCTTGTTCCTCCTCCTCCACCGCCGCCGCCGGCAACCACAAGAACTTCAATATTACCTCCAGCAGTGACCGTAAATGTCCCACCCGTGGTAAAGGTATGAATACGATACCCACCGATATCTACTACTGTACCACCAGTTGCGGATACGCCTCCCCATGTAGTTCCGTTATAAATTTCAATCCTCGATATATCAGTATTAAACCGCATTGTCCCGACCACAGGACTTACTGGACGCTGCGCGGTCGTACCGACTGGAATTTTCATACCAGTAGTACCACCAACATCAAGTGTTGCGGCAGGACTATTCGTCCCTATCCCTACATTGCCTGCAGTGTAATACATGGAGGTTCCACTGAGAAGCCAGAAGATGGGATTTCCATTTGGAGGTTGATTTGCGCCGGGACTTGAAAAAGCAAAAATGCTTATGGCACAGGCAAATAAGCCAATAGAAATACTGAGGAAAAGAATTTTGAAATTGTTCAATATGAAAGCTTTCGCTTTTTTCGAGTTCATTATGATTGATTATATCATAATGAATAATGAATATCAAAAAGAATCGGAGCGGACAAAGGGAATCGGACCCCTATCCCAGCCTTAGCCACCAATCAGTGAAATGTGTTTTTACTTTGAGCGAGATACCGGAATCGGACCGGCGCCTCAACCTTGGGAAGGTCGCGTACTACCATTATACTAATCCCGCATTAATGAACATTCCACCGACTAAGACGATTATCACGGCGTCGAACTCGCTGTCGAACTCTGCTGCGGAACAATAACAATCATACTTTCCCCTTGTTTTTTATAGTTGAATCTCGATCGAAGCTCCTTTTCAAGATTCAAAGGATTCGCAAGATATTTCACATCTGATTGTAAGTTTTCTTCGTTCATTTTTGCCGCTGTAAGCCGTGCCTCGATATCGGCAAGACTCTGGCTCAATTGCCTTTCCTCTCCCCAAAAAGAAAAAACCTTTATGCCGACAAAAAGAAGAACAACAATCAAGATGGCGATGGCGAAATATTTCATCCCCTTCAGTTTAAACGGCAAACATTATCGATGCAAGAGATGATATTCATTAATACCCTTAAAACACTGAGATCCTGAACATTCCTCGCAGACTCGGAATTTCAGGATGATCTAATTATTTGCGCGACGCAAATAATTAGATCATTTTTTCAATATCTCCCTAAAAACTTCCGGGGACAATTCTACGCGAGCAGTACCTTCAAGTCGTTTTTTGCCGCGCTGCTGCTTCTTCCAAAGCTTCATTTTGCGTGTCCGATCGCCGCCATTTTTTCCAAAGTTACCAAGTTCTTTCTTCATGGCAGGAATTGTCTCGCGCGCAATAATTCGCCCCAATGCACATGCCTGTAACGCTTGTGAAAATTGTTCTTTCGGAAGAAGCTCCTTCAATCGCTCAACGGTCTGCCGTCCTTCGCGTTCAATATCTTTCTTAGGCACAATACGCGTTAATGCCGGCACTACGTCACCCACCACCACAATTTCAAGCTTCTCAACCTCCGCTTCACGTTCTCCCGCCAATTCATATGTGAACGATGCATATCCTTGTGAAACCGATTTTAAACGATCGTCAAAATCACGGATAAGCTCCCGGAGCGGCATCAATGCTTCAATCAAAAGATTGCCGCCGAGATTTTTTATTTCCGCAATCTCAATATCAAACACCGTCTGAAGACTTACCACATTGCTCAAATATTTTTCCGGCACAAGAATTTCAAGCGCGACAACCGGTTCCCATACTTTTTCGGGTTTTTCAGGAAAGTCTTGCGGCTGTTTTATAATTTCCTCTTTCCCTTCGTTTCTCACACGATATGCAATCGAAGGAAAGCTCGTCAAAAATTCAAGATTGTATTCACGCATGAGACGATCCGACGTAATTTCAAAATGAAGTTGTCCCAAAAAACCGACCTTCAATCCACGTCCCAACGCTTCGTTGGCATCAGGCTCGAAATTCAACGCTGCATCATTGAGTCGTAATTTTTCAAAAGCTCTTTTGAGATCGTCGAACTTTGTCGCACCATCGGGATAAAACGAAATAAAAACGACCGACGTTGGCTCACGATATCCTGCCAACGCCAATGTTTTTTCTTCATTCGCCTGTGTTATATTTTTCGTTATAATCGTGTCTCCAATTTTTACCAACGACGGCTCTTTAAGTCCCGTTGCGATATAACCAATTTCACCATTCGCAATCACTGATGACACCACAAGGTTCGGCGAAAAGAACCCGACTTCTTTCGCTTTGAACTCAGCACCGCTTGCAATCAGCTTCATATCTTCGGCTTTAAACGTTCCGCCAAAAACACGCACAAACGCAATGATGCCCTTATGATCATCATAGAGTGAATCAAAAATCAAAGCGCGTGTTGGCGTTCTATCATGTGCTTGCGATCCACGAGAATCAACTTGAACACGCGAATTCGGTTGTGGCACTTTTTCAACAACTGCTCGAAGTAATTCGTGAACGCCAACGCTTGTTTTCGCCGAAACGCGAAAAACGCTTTCCTCGGGAACATTTAATAATTCAGCAACCGATTGAACCACTTTATCGATTTGCGGCGCTGCAAGATCAACTTTGTTCACTGCCGGAATAATGGTCAGTCCCGCTTTTTGCGCCGAACGAAGATTCGAAAGCGTCTGTGCCTGAATCCCCTTGGTTCCATCGATGAGTAAAATCGCTCCCTCGACCGCCATAAGTGCGCGCGAAACCTCGTAACCAAAATCTGAATGCCCCGGCGTGTCGATCAAATTCAAAATGTATGATTTTCCATTTACTGAATAATTCATTCTCACCGGAGCCATTTTTATGGTGATACCACGTTCGCGCTCCAAAGGAAGCCGATCAAGATATTGCGGCTGCATTGAACGCATAGGAACCGTGCCCGTGATCTCCAAAAGACGATCAGCAAGCGTTGATTTCCCCGAGTCGATATGGGCGATAATGACGAAATTGCGTATATTTTCCATTGATTTAAGCTTGTCTCAAAAAGACTAAAAACCATCCTTAAAACAGGCCCTAGTATAGTAAACGGAAACGAGGAAAACAACAACGTTTTGTTGTCTTCTTTTTGCTTTCTCTAATATTTTACACAAGGAGTCATGGCATAGTTTATAGGGCGAGTCTCAATACTACCAGTAGCATTTGTAACGGCATTTGAATTCGAAGAAGCTCCAGAGCCTGGATACGGATTTCCGGTTCTAAAAATCGGACCCTCATGATCCGGCCCAATACTTTCCGTAACTATTGAATGGATGTGACTTTTAAAAACATCTGCCTGCTGAGTTCCGAGTGTTGCCGCATTTCCGCCAGTGGAACGAATAAATCTTCCTGCCGTCGTCATATCCGGCAATTGCCCAGCCACGCCATATGTAGTTCCTATATAAGTATAAAGCTTAGCGGATTCTCCCAAAGAAGAAACCGTAGCTCCATTCGCCAAAACCCATCCAGTAGGACATGTCGGGCCGACAAAAAAAGATATCATTCCAGTAAAATTATTTGCATAAAGATTGCCATTCACATCGAGCGTGCCAACGGGACTTGCGGTTCCTATCCCAACATTTCCTCCTGTATAATACATACTGGTACCACTAAGCAGCCAGAATATAGGATTACCGCTTGGCGGCTGATTAGATCCAGGACTTGAAAATGCAAAGATGCTTATAGCACAAGTAAATAAGCCGATAGCAATACTAAGGAATAAGACTTTGAGATTTGAGGAGATAAAAGATCTTACTGATTTAAATTTCATTATATTTAATTTCATCCTTAGCTTCTTAAAAATATGGCCCCTAATGTAGTTTCAGTATTTCCTGCTACCGTTGTCATACTTGAAGAATTTGACATAAACCATCCTTCTATATAATCTGTCGTTCCGTTTAAATAGACAATTGTATTCAGATTCATTGTCTGACCAAAACCACCTGGATAGTTGATTAAATTCTGATAATGCCTCAGAGAGGAACCATTTTTATAAATAGCCGAATAAAGCGTAAACGCACCAGAACCGACCCCGGTCAATGTTACTGCAAGGTTGATTTGATAATATCCAGCCTTAGTCGGCTTGAATCTATTATTGACGGTGTCAAAAGATGAATCCGTATCATAATCAACTGCATTAAACGGAATCTTTACCATTGTGCCGCCCGAAGAACTAACACTTGAAACGGCATATGCCAAACAAACGGGACCCGCAGCAAAACTCGTTCCTCTTACATCAAGGCCATACCCCGGTGTCGTCGTCCCAATACCGACATTGCCACCAGAAAACCAAAGTTGTCCTCCAGCACCAATCGTCGAATCGACATCATAGCTCAAACCTAATGCCGTATAGGGCCATCCGGAAGCGCTTGTATTCTGATGAGCGCGTATATTAAGACCTATGGTATTACTTCCGGCAGCAATGGTTCGAAATCCTCCAAGAGGATAATCATTTCCTGCTATTGCTGGTACTGTCCCATTAATAACTAAAAAAGAAGTTGGCCAAACCGAGCTACTACTGGGAAGGCTGTTGTTTATTGTAAAAACTGCTGCCGGACTATTTGTCCCTATCCCTACACTACCTCCTGAGTAATACATATTTGATCCATTTAGAAGCCAGAAAGTAGGATTTCCATTGGGTGGCTGATTGGATCCAGGACTCGAGAATGCAAAGATGCTTATGGCACAGGCAAATAAGCCTATGAGAATGCTAAGGAATAAGATTTTAAGATTTGAGGAAATGAAAGACTTTAATGATTTCAGTTTCATAGACTTATTATAATATACAAACAATTGAATGCTAAAATTAATAAGATTTTCTAGCTAAAAACTTACCACTCCCGATGATGCTACTGAAATCGTCGATCGTGTCGAAGGCTGGCTTAAAACATAAAGACTAATCGTCGTTGAAGCAGAAGCGGCTCCAGAAAGCTGGTCGAAGGCGACATCAACCGAAGAATTATAAATTTGGCTTATTTCTGCCGGTGATAATACCCTATTGTAAACCCGGACATCGTCAATTGCGCCATGAAATTTATAACTACCCGTATGACTATAAAGGTCTCCAATAATAAAAGGCGATGAAGGATTAATGCCTAATGAACCAGCGCTTCCATCCTGCTGGCCATTCAAATACAGTGTCACAACCGAACCATCGCGCACTAATGTCGCAAAATACCAAACATTTGTAGTTAGCGTCGTAGAGCCAACCGCATTGCTCCAACTAGCAGTGCCAAGTTTATTTCCACCACTGACATAGAATTGCGTACCAGTAAATTCTGCAAAATGTTGTTCTCTTCCTAATTCTGATAATCTTATCCATGCAGTAATAGTAAATACACTCGGAACAGAAGCAATAGACGAACTCACATAATTATCGGTTCCATTAAAATTTCCGGCATACGGTCCTATTCTACTAGAAGAATAATGAGTTCCATTTATAAGGCCTCCGTTCCAGCTCCCTGTCGCATTATTTCCTGAATAATCGGCTGTTGTGCTCCCCACCCCTTCATCAAGTGGCCACCATCCCGAAAGACCGGAAGGAACGGGATTTACTGAAAAATATCCAATCGTTTTAGGCAATTGATAATATCCAGAAATACTTGAAGGATTATATACGGTTGAAGTCGATGAAAAGAGAGCATATGAAAGGCCAGTCGCCGTGGCGTTTTGAAAATGAACCCCCCACGTCATTCCTTGTTTTTGAGACATTGAGTCAGCCTGCGCCTGCCGCAATAATGCAACAATTTGCGTTGTTGTATTATTAAGATCGGTTATGTTCCGTCGTGCAAAAAAATTAGGCAAAACCACCAACGATACAGCAGCAATGATGGCAATAACAACAAGAAGCTCAACAAGGGTAAATGCTTTTTTATTAATCATACGATTGAGAAAGAATCTTCATCGAAATTTGTACCGAATTTACCTAAAAACGAGAATGATAATTTTAGAATGCCGTTGTTAATTGATAAACCGGGACAATAATAGCAAGCGCGATAATGGCCACCATAAGACCCATGCCAAGAAGCAAAATAGGTTCCAAGAGCGACGTCAGCGTCTGAATACTCGCATCAATATTTCCTTCATAAAATTCAGAAAGTGTATCCAATACTTCTTCAAGATGTCCCGCCTTTTCCGAAATCGCAACAAGGTTTGTTATGGTTTTCGGAAATACGTCTTCACGACGAAACGCTTCTCCTATCGTAAGCCCCTTTGCAAGGCCTTCGTTTGCAACACGCAAAAGCGCGGATCGGTATTCTCGTACGCCAACCGTATCAGCAGCAATGGTTATTGTCTGAATAATAGGAAGGCCCGCCTTCATAAGAGAACTCATCGTCGTTGCCATTCTTTGAATCGCAAGTTCGCGATAAATAGTACTTACCGCGGGAATCTTCATTACAATTTGATCGAGCGTTCTTTTTCCGGTTTCCGTTTTATTAACTATGGTCACTGCTCCCGCCACGAGCAAAATCACCAAAAGCATAAGAATAATAATGTTATTTCCGATAAAAAGCCCTACACCAAAAACGATTTGCGAGAAAAGAGGAGGTTTGATATCTCCTTGTGTAAAAACATTTGCGATTTTCGGCAGTGCGAACGTAACCAAAAAGATCATAATACCAGTAGCAATAATAACAAGAACAATAGGATAAATAAGTGCCGAACGAATACTACCGCGCAGCTTCGCTTCACGCGCGGTGGATTCAGAAAGGTCCTCAAATGTTTTCTGAAGATTTCCCGATGCTTCAGCGGACTTGATAAGACTCACGAATACGGTAGAAAAAACACGCGGATGATCTTCAAATGCCTTATAAAACGGTTGGCCGCGGCTCAGGTTTTCGCGTACTTCAACAAGAAAATTCTTTACCGATGGCTTGTCGAAATCAGCAATAAGAATATTGATAGCAGAAAGAACATCGGTTCCGACGCGCAACATCAAAGCAAGATATTTTGTAAGAAACACTTTGTCGGAAATCGAAATACCTCCTCCAAAAAGTCCAAAGCTTCCTTCTGTTGCTTTTTTAATAGGGCGCACCGAAATTGGACGCAAATTATTATTCCGTAAAAACTGAAGAACTTCGTTCAAACTATTCGCCTCAAGATCGGCCTCAATAAGCTCTCCCGAAATCGCAATTGCTGAATAGTGATAAAGCATAAAAAAGTTAGTGCGTTTTGATCGTTACGTTTTTCATTATTCTTTAATAACCCTCAAAACTTCTTCGAATGTCGTAAGAGCAAGCTCAACTTTTCGTAACCCGTCTTCAAACATAGTTTTCATACCAAGCCTTTTCGCTTCCTTACGAAGCATCGCAAGATCAAACGTCGAATCAGCAATAACTCTCTTGATATCATCGCCCACTTCAAGCATTTCAAAAATACCCATCCTACCGCGATGACCAGTTCCTCCGCACGACAAGCATCCCTTACCTCGATAGAATAATTTTGGCACCACTTTTTCAGTGAAAGGAACATCTGCTTCCTTAAATTGTGCCTCAATTACAGAATGTGCCTCCGGTCCCGGCTCATAGGAATAGACGCATGTCGGACATATTTTTCTTACCAAACGTTGAGCAATAACGAAATTAAGAACGGAGCTAACAAGAAACGGAGCAACCTTCAAGTCAAAAAGACGCGGAATAGTCGTTGGCGCGTCATTGGTGTGGAGCGAAGACATAAGCAAGTGACCCGTTAATGCCGCCTGCACGGCGATATCAGCGGTTTCAGAATCACGAATTTCACCGACCATGATAATGTTCGGATCTTGACGCAAAAGTGCGCGAAGCCCCGACGCAAAAGTAATACCTGCAAGATTATTAATCTGGGTTTGGTTCACATACGGCATATTGTACTCTATTGGATCTTCGACGGTCGTCATATTCACTTCTGGCTTGTTCAGAAGGTTCATAAACGCGTACAATGTTGTCGTTTTCCCTGATCCAGTTGGTCCGCACGATAAAATCATGCCGTATGTTTTTCCAAGGTTTTCCATTACCATTTTTTCATCTTCCGGCATAATACCGAGATCTTTCAAGGCAAGCGGCTTTTGCGACGCCTCAAGAAGTCTCATTTCCACTTTTTCTCCATAAAATGTCGGAATTACAGAAACTCTAACATCGATTTGGTTTTTCCCCTCTCCGTATCGGAAACGTCCATCTTGTGGAGCAAAGTGCTCATCGATTTTTACGCCAGAAAGAAGCTTTAGTCGAGCAGTAATTGCCGAATGTACTGTTTTTGTAATTTCCATCACAACATATAAAATTCCGTCAACGCGGTAACGAATTAACATTGATGATTCAAGAATCTCAATATGAATATCAGATGCACGCGACGCGATGGCATACGAAAGAATGTTATCAACAATGCCAACAATAGGAAGATCGACGGCCGCCTCTTTTATGCTTTTCGATTGGCTTATAAGCGATGCTGCAATATTTTCTTCAATAAGCTTTTTAAAATCCTGTCCGAGTGCATAGCCGTATATGGAAAATCCCCTTTTCAAATCGTCATCAGTTGCAAAAAACGGATTGATCTTTGCCTTAAGTCTTTGCGACAAAAATTCAATTGCCTCAAGATCTGAAGGATTCGTCATGGCAACATCGTACGAACCGTCATCTTCTTTATTAAAAACAACTGCCTGCCGTTCTCGAGCGATATTTTCAGGAAGAGTTTTTACAATTTCCTTGTCGATCGGACGACTTGCAAAATCAACCCTCGTAACGCCAAGTGTCTTTGCAATAACATCATTTAAATAATTCGGCTCAACAAATCCTTTTGAAGCAAGGATGTCGATAATACTCTGACTCTTTCTTTCTGCCTCAACCGAAAGAGCATCGAAACGCTCAGCCGTAATAAGGTTTTCGGAAAGAAGAATCTTTTTTAACTGTTCTGATGATAAAGGAAGTGCCATTGAATAAAAGCTTTTTTATTTCTTTAATAATACCATATTTATTATTGCGATGTTATCCAGAACTGTTAAAATCGCGCAGTACAACTTTTCCAATCAAAAACCGTCAAAAAAACTCCGCTCCGTCATCCTGACGAAAGTCAGAATCAGTGCATCTCGTCGAAGACTCCTGGCACTCCGATTTTGTAACGCGCTTCGCGCTAACAAAATCTAGTCGCACCACAGGCACTCCGATTTTGTAACGCGCTTCGCGCTAACAAAATCTAGTCGCTTCCAGTCTTTTCTTCTAACTTCTAAAAGCGTGGATCCTCCGGCTAAACCGGAGGATGACAAAAATGTGAAACCTTTAAATATCCTTACATCCAATCAAAAACCCCGCCATGAGCGGGGATTTTGATTTAGGCCCAAAAGAACAAGACGGAAATTACAAACCAGTCGCACCATTTACGCCAGGTCCTGTTTCATACGTGCTTGTGAAGTTTCCACCATCATTCGTGGTCACATCAGCGCCGCCGCCTACTTTAAACTTTACGCTCTCAGGCGTCATCGTCAGCTTGAAAGCCGACGTACCGCTCGCCTCAAAACCATAGAAGTTAGGAGTGACGTTATTAACTGGATCAAGCGGAAGCTGAGACAACGGAGCTCCAGAGCTGATTAAGCTGAGGTTAACAGGAATCCAACCAGAACCAGCAACAGTCCTATTAGTTGAACTGGTAACACTAGAAACAGTGACAAACTGACCCACTCCAGCTGTATTTACGCAGGTCGCTCCAACAGCAGATGCGTAGCATACGCCTGCCGTTGCCAAGTTTGTCGTCGTTGCAACATCAGTCTGATAGAGCGAAATCGCCGTTTTCAGAGATGCCATATCAGAAAGTCTGTTAGAATCCCTCGACTGCTTCAAAAGCTCAGAAGGATTTAATGTGATCACTACCACCACCATCAAAACTGCAAGGATGGCGATAACCACCAAGAGTTCAATAAGGGTGAATCCTTTTTTTGTTATATTTTTATTATGCATTTATTTATTACTTATTGTTTATCCATGCAAACATCGACCTTTCTTTGTGAGTCCATTATATCATATTGTCAATTTTCCGAATAGAAAAGCTGTGGATATCTCCTCAAGGGCAAGTTATAAACCAAATAACATACAAAAGAGAAAATGTTATTTTTTGTCCAGAATTGCATAATTTCTAAATTCTCGATTCTAATTCAGGAGGAAGCTCAGTTTCTATTTTCATAAATCCACTTGTCGATCCAGAAGAAAATTCCAAAGATTTCGCATGGAGCATCATACGCGTTGCCCATGTCGGCTGTTTTTTTGGACCATAGAGCGCATCCCCCACAATTGAATGCCCAATACTTGCGAGATGAACACGAATCTGATGAGTGCGACCAGTTCGAGGAGATACCTCAACCAAAGAAAACGCCGCATCGTTTCCATCAGCACCAGGCAGGTGCATTTTTTTAATGACTTTGTAATCGGTTACGGCCGGTTTCGCCATCTTCTTGGAATGCACGCTCCGCTTAAGAGTGCCGTTTTTTATTCCGATTGCCGCGTCAATAGTCCCCTCGTCATTTTTTGGAATTCCAAAAACAAGTGCGATATATTTCTTTTTAATAGCACTCGTTTTGAAAAGCGATTTAAGATACTCAAAATATTCCTGATTTTTCGGAATAAGCATCACGCCAGAAGTTTCTTTATCAAGACGATGTACAATGCCGGGTCGCAAAACAATATCGTCGCCAACTGTCTTTACTTGTGGATATTTCTGAAGCAACCAGTCAGTAAGCGTCGGTTCACTTTCTTTTTCTTCTTTCCCAGCACGAATCTTCACGTGATGTACTATAAGTCCTGCCGGCTTATCAATTGCCAAAAAATTCTTGTCCTCGTAAATGATTTTAGGATTCATATTAAAATATTCTTTAGTGCTGCGCACCGCGGAGCCCCAAAGGGGCGAAGTGGTGGGTGTGGAAGGAATCAAATCCCGTACAATCCTTCGCAAACTCAGGATTTACGGGACAAGCCTTATGACCTCTGTCTTCAAAATGGCAGCGAAAGAAAAATTACTATGTGGGCGGCATAAGAATCGAACTTATGACCTCTGTCTTATCAGGACAGCGTTCTACCACTGAACTAGCCGCCCACATATTAATTTTTCCAGAGCGAACCATTTTTATCAAGTCCGCTTGATTGCAGGACAGCGTTCTACCACTGAACTACACACTCAATACAAACATCATAATAATGCCTGTTTACAAATTTCGCAACCGCCTAGGAAGAATTCTTCCTTTTGTCATCCTGGAAAACGCACGTCTTTAAACGTTTAAATCGGATAACGAACGATAACAATACCAGAACCGCCGTTACCACCGGGGCCTTGCGAAATATTTGATCCTCCACCACCGCCGCCGCCGGTGTTTGGAGCACCTGCCGATCCGGCCGCTCCTGATCCATTACCACCAGTACCACCACCGCCAAAACCGCCGGAACCAGCTGCTATTGGGCTTCCAAAATCTCTTGCAGAGCCACCACCGCCGCCGCCGGCATAATACACCGAAGAACCAGATATAGAATATGACAAACCATTTCCACCATTGCCACCCGTTCCATTACTTGATCCCCCATTACTACCAGAAGCACCAGCACCACCACCGCCGCCAGCGCCAGAACCA